>JBOFGJ010000368.1:0-2178 GCA_051649065.1 Flavobacterium sp.
GGTTTAGGTATGCTTGGTAAGTATGTTTATGGAGAATATGATTTGGCTAACTCTTATGTATTAGGTGATCGTCAGACAGATATACAGTTAGCTGAGAACTTAGGTAGTCAGGCTATTTATATTAATGAAGAAAAAGATGATAGAGCAGCTTTATCCACTATGGATTGGGAAGAAATCTATCAGTTCTTAAAACAACAACCTCGAATAGGCAGAGAGTTTAGAACAACGAATGAGACAACTATAGATATAGAGGTAAATCTTGATAGCGCTAAAGAGTGTAGTATTAACACAGGATTGGCCTTCTTTGATCACATGTTAGAGCAAGTGAACAGACACGGTAATATCGGATTAAAGATAGAAGTGAATGGTGACTTACAGGTAGATGAGCACCACACGATAGAGGATACAGCTATCGCTTTGGGTACTGCATTTAAAAAAGCGTTAGGAAGTAAGAAGTCAATAGAGAGATATGGTTTTTTATTGCCAATGGATGAGTGTTTAGCTCAGGTAGCTATCGACTTTGGTGGTAGAGCTTGGATAGTATGGGATGCCGAGTTTAAAAGAGAAAAAGTAGGAGATATGCCTACTGAGATGTTCTTTCACTTCTTTAAATCTTTCTCAGATGCGGCTAGTTGTAATCTAAATATCAAAGTAGAGGGCGATAATGAACACCACAAGATAGAGTCTATTTTTAAAGCCTTTGCCAAGGCGATTAAGATGGCGGTGAGTAAAACAGAGAATTATAACATACCTAGTACAAAGGGAATACTATGATAGCGATACTTAAATATAACGCGGGTAATGTACAATCTGTAGGGAATGCCATCCAGCGGTTAGGATATGATACTGTAGTCACAGATAATGTAGAAGTACTAAAATCTGCTGATAAAGTGATTTTTCCTGGTGTAGGTGAAGCTTCATCTGCGATGGCCTATTTAGTTGAACGTGGATTAGACAAGGTAATTCGAGATCTTACTCAACCAGTATTAGGAATATGTCTAGGAATGCAGTTACTCTGCACATCTAGTGAAGAGGGGAATGCAGAGGGATTAGGCATCTTTGATAATGAAGTTAAGTTATTTCCTTCGGATGATATTGTACCACACATGGGATGGAATGACTTTAGTAAACTAGAAGGAGCGTTGTTTAAAGAAATAAAAGTGACTGATGACTTTTACTTTGTACACAGTTATTATGCAACTTTGAATGAAAGTACCATAGCGATTAACAACTATATAGTACCCTTTTCGGCAGCATTACAGAAAGGTAATTTCTATGCTGTGCAGTTTCACCCTGAGAAATCAGGCAGAGTAGGAGAATTATTATTAAAGAACTTTTTAGAATTATGAGAATCATACCAGCAATAGATATAATAAATGGGCAGTGTGTACGTCTGTCAAAAGGAGATTATAATACTTCTAAAGTATATAATACTAATCCTGTAGAAGTAGCTAAGCAGTTTGAAGATGCAGGAATAAAGTATTTGCACGTAGTAGATCTAGATGGAGCTAAGTCAAAGCAAATCGTCAATGCTAAGACATTAGAACAAATCGCTACACAGACTAATCTAAAGATAGATTTCGGTGGAGGAATAAAGACTGCAGCTGATATTACGACTGCATTTAATAGTGGAGCTAAGCAAGTAACTGTAGGGAGTATTGCTGCTACTGAACCAACGTTGTTTTTAGAGTGGTTAGAGATTTATGGCAGTGATAAAGTAATCTTAGGAGCGGACTGTAAACAACGCAAGATTATGACGCAAGGATGGTTAGACTCAGCAGACACAGATGTCTTAGAATTTATTCAATCGTATGAGCAAAAAGGGGTGCAGTATTCGATAGTGACGGATATTGAGAAAGACGGTATGTTAAGTGGTCCTGCTATAGAATTGTATAAAGAGATTATAGTAAATAGTACAGTGAAGCTTATTGCTAGTGGAGGATTGACCACTGTAGAGGAGCTGTATAAGCTAAGAGAAATAGGCTGTGAAGGAGTGATTATTGGAAAGGCTATATATGAAGGAAAGATAACCTTAAAAGAGTTGAGTGAATTATGCTGAAAAAGAGAGTGATAGCCTGTATGGATATACAGAATGGAGAAGTGGTCAAGGGAATCAACTTTGTAGATATACAGCGAGCGGGTGACCCTATCGCTTTAGCTAAGCGTTATGTAGATGAA
>JBOFGJ010000369.1:0-1199 GCA_051649065.1 Flavobacterium sp.
GCTCCATTGACACCACATGTACCTTGTTTCATTGTAAAGAAAAACCAACTATTGATTTCACTATCCTCTAAAGATTTTTCTTTTATTATGGAACAGAACATTAGTGATATCTTTAAGCTATTCGGAGAGTATAACATTAAAGTTAACGTGATACAGAACTCTGCTATCAGTTTCTCTGTATGTGTGGAAGATAAGTTTAACCACTTTGAAGACGTAAGACTACTACTTACAGATAAATTTAAAGTAAGTTATAATGAGAATGTGTCTTTATACACTATCAGACACTTCGACGAAGACTCTGCTCAGAAAATACTAGGAGACAAAACACTCCTACTTAAACAGGTAAATAGAGAGACAATGCAAATCGTCACTAAAGAATAATAATACTAAGGCTGTCTGATAAAGATGGCCTTTTTTTATTGCTTAACTAGGTATACCAGCTCCAATATCAATACTTCTTCTTAGGCAGTACTACCCTAGCTATTAGTGCCGCTATGATTAGTACTAACCACTGTAGTAACCCTATTATATTTACGACCAACATTAAAACTCTCTTCATAAAGCACCAATTCTAATCAGTATAAAAAAAACAATATAACTCTTTATAAATTCAAACTCAGAATACTCTCACTTTATTGTCTAGTTACACGAACTTCACTAATATAAATATAGGCACTGCGATAAGTCCTATCATAAAAACCACAAAATTAAAGACAAAGCGATTCTCTCGCTTAGAGACCACCTGTATAATGTAATACACAAAAAATAGTGCAAACCACAACAATGCCCAGCCTAAAATCATATAATTTACTAATAAGTCATTAGATAAAATAAGTGAAATACTTAAATACATATTCTCCATAAACAAACATTATAAAACAACAAAGTGAGTAGCTAATGTATAGCTACTCACTTTGTTCATATTTTTTAAATACCATTTTTAGTTTTAGATACTGAATATAATACGAAAAAATCTACTATTAAAGAGATTGCTAGAGCGACATAAAAGATAGGATCCTTTAAGTAACTAGTATAGTTATCTATACTAACACCATGACTAATAAAATAAACTTTATAAAAGCCATATAATACCATAGAGGTAATTATTAAATAGATAGTGTATTTCATTGCTGTAGCTTTTAAATATTGGTTTAATAAAAATACGCTACTCAAAATAACCAACACAATGCAATTCAAAC
>JBOFGJ010000370.1:0-36178 GCA_051649065.1 Flavobacterium sp.
GGTCTCCATCTCCTGAAACTTCAGGTTTAGGATCACCTTTATCAGCTTTTCCTGTACCTTCACCAGTTTTGATTTCTCCTTTTTCCTTGTCACCTTTAGCATCTTTTACTCCAGGATCTGCATCCTTAAAGTCATCTTGCTTAGCGATTTCTTGTTTCACCTCTTCCTTCTTAGCCACTTCTGGCTCTACGAATTGCTTTTGGTCGTTAACCGACTTAGCTTCTTCTACAGGAGGTGGTGGTGGTGGTACTTCCTCTGGTGGTGGAGGTAATTCCTCAACCGGTGGTGGAATACTAATATCTTTAATCTCAATCACTTGATCTAAGTTATCAACATTCTTCACTCCAAAAGTTCCCTTTGCCATATCGATTAGCATTGGTGATGCTAATGCTAATCCAAAAGTAGCCATACCTGCAAATAATGCAATAGTAGTTACTTTAGGATTTTCTGTTCTTAATTGATAAGCTCCGTAAGATTTGTTACGTCCTTCGAAAACCATATCAATCCAATCTCTCTTAAAGATGTTTAATTTTGACATTTCTTTTTTGTTTTAGACGTTAACTACTTCTCACCTAAGAATTCTAAATCTTTATCAGAGATATCAACGATAGCATAAGTCTTAGACCCTGTGATTGCCATTTCGTCCAAAATATCCACTAGATTGCGATAATTAGCATTCTTACTAGCTTTTATAATAACAATTAATCCTTTTTCTGCATCTTGAGAGTAAGATAAAGCTTTCTTAGAATTCTCCATGATTACTTTTCTTATCCCATTCTGACCATACGCACTTTCCGTAGGTCCTTCTAATGGTTCATTAGGCATACCCATGTACCATTTTACTTTATTGTCCGCTCCTAAAAGGACAGTCATCGTACGATTCTCATCCACTTTAGTCTTCTCAACATCTCTAGCATCCTCAGACTTATCTGGCATTGCTAAATTCATCGATTGCGGCTTATTCATTGATGTAGTCAACATAAAGAAAGTAATCAATAAGAAAGCTAAATCCACCATCGCAGTTAAATCTACTCCAGCGTTTTGCTTTTTACTTCTTACCTTTTTACCTTTTTCGTCCCCTCCACCTGTATTTAATTCAGCCATTTAGAGTTTGTTTAATGATTAAAAATCTTCATTTCTTAGACCTGTTACTAAGTAAAATTTGTTTAGACGTTGCTCCTGCATGATATCCATAACTTTCTTAACTTGTGGATAAGCAATTGTAGCATCTGCTTTAATAGCAACCTCTAAAACTTTGTTATTCAAATCTTTCGCAACAATACGAGAAGTTTGAACCCAATCTTTTAATTGATTGTTAACTGAATCCATAGGGATTCCAGGTTGAGATGAACTAACTTTATTTCTAACAGCTGGCGGTAGATTTAAAAAGCTTTTCAATTCTTGCATAGGTGTACCAACACCTTCTAAAAATGAAAAAACTCTTTTCTCTTCATCATTAAATTCTATTTTGTAACGCTCTCCCATTTTTTCAAGAGTCGCGATACGGTCTACTTTTCCTAAAACCCCAAAGAAAACCTTCTCTTCTCCTTCTTTACCACCGATAGTAACTGTAGCTAAATTTACCTCTGGTAATTTAGTTTGTACTGTAGATGATGGAGTATCAACAGGTAATGGTTCTGGCATTTTAGCAGTAGAAGTCAATACGAAGAAAGTCAAAAGTAGGAATGACACGTCACACATTGCGGTCATATCTACTCTCATACTACTCTTTTTCATTTTACCTTTTGCCATTGATAGTATATTTTAAACTAAACCCATATTCACTAATATTGGTATATAGGTCTAGTATTTATATTATTACTTATTCTTAACTAATTATTTTGCTAACCCTTTGAATCTTCTGTAAGATTGAGTAATAGCAAAACCTGCTTCGTCAATTGAATAAGTTAATCTATCAATTTTAGTTGTAAATGTGTTATACATAACAATCGCTAATGTAGAAGTACCAATACCCGTAGCAGTACAAGTTAATGCTTCAGAGATACTTGCAGATAATGCTGTTGAATCTGGTGTACCAGCTGTAGCTAAAGCAGAGAACGCTTTAATCATACCTGTTACTGTACCTAATAATCCTACTAATGTACCGATAGATACTAATGTAGCTAATACGATCATGTTTCTTTCTAACATTGGCATCTCTAATGTAGTAGCCTCTTCAATCTCTTTTTGAATAGCTTCAGTAGCTTCTTCGCTATCAAAACCTTCTTTTTTCATTTGCTCATACTTCACTAAACCAGCTTTCACTACGTTAGCTACTGACCCTTGTTGAGCGTCACATGCTTCCATTGCTTCGTTGATTTTTCCAGCGTTGATGCTTACTTGGATATCTTGAACGAATTTACTTACGTTTCCTTTTCCTGAAGCTTTAGAAATTACAAAGAATCTCTCGATTGAGAAAACAACAGTCATTGTTAATAAACCAATTAACGCTGCTACAACTATTCCTCCTTTATACACCATTCCTAAAAAGTTTCCTGGTAGTGGGTGAGCATCTGGATTTCCATTTTCAAAGTTAGCTGGGTTACCCATTACAAACTTCCAGATAATGTAACCAAATACAATACAAAATACTACTGCTAGTGATGCAATTACTCTGCTTGCGCTTGAGCCTGATCCTTTTTTCTCAATTGATTCGTTTGATACGTTTGTCATCTTTTAAAAATTTAATTCTTTTTTTTTCAATTATTACTTATTACTTATTTCTCTTTTGAACTATGAGAGTCGCAAATTTATGTTTTTAGATCAAATAAAAAAATTTATAATGATTTTTTTCAATTCTTTAATTCGTCATTTAACAATAAGGAAATTTAACACCCCGTATTAAAAGGAAATGTTAAGCTAAGGTAAAGATAACAAGTCTAAATGGAAAAAACTAAACCATTTTTTACATTCCCTTCAAATTTAACATTTCAATTTTATATATAATTTAATTTCTGAATAGTTTATCTTTGTTAACAATCAATGCTACTTTTTATATAATTATGAGTATAAATAAAGAAAACTTCAGCACTTCCTTTAAAGATGGCTATACATTTAAAGGAGAGTTCATCACCATCGGTGCAGCCAAATTAGAAGATGAAATTCTAAGTAACCACTTTATTACTATTCCGCTCAAAACCATTAATAGACACGGACTTATAGCTGGAGCAACAGGTACTGGAAAAACAAAAACAATACAAATTCTATCTGAGCAACTATCTGCAAAAGGCATACCTGTCTTGATGATGGACATCAAAGGGGATTTTAGCGGTATTGCAAAGGAAGGTGCTGAAAATGAATTTATAAGAGATCGTCATACTAAAATGAACCTTCCTTATAACACAGACAAATTCCCTGTTGAACTTTTATCGATTTCGCAACAAAATGGCGTTAGACTAAGAGCTACAATAACTGAATTCGGGCCTATCTTATTCAGTAGAATCTTAGATCTAAATGATACACAGGCTGGAATAGTCTCATTAATATTCAAGTATTGTGACGACAAAAAGCTTCCATTACTTGATTTAAAAGACTTTAAAAAGACTCTTCAGTACTTAACTAATGAAGGGAAAGAGGAAATAGAAAGCGAATATGGGCGTATTTCTGCTGCATCTACAGGTGCTATTATTCGTAAAATAATAGAATTAGAACAACAAGGTGCTGATATATTCTTTGCAGAACCATCATTTGACATCGCTGATCTTATGCGTGTAGATGATAAAGGATACGGATATGTGAACATTCTTCGCCTAACAGATATACAAGATAAACCTAAGTTGTTCTCTACTTTTATGCTTAATCTATTAGCTCAAGTATATTCACAACTACCAGAACAAGGTGATAGTGGGCAACCTGAACTTGTTATTTTTATTGATGAAGCGCACTTAATATTTAATGAAGCAAGTAAAACACTTCTCAATCAAATAGAAACTATCGTTAAACTAATCCGTTCTAAGGGAGTCGGAATATACTTTATCACGCAGAATCCTACTGATATACCTAACGGTGTACTTGCACAACTTGGTCTTAAGATTCAACATGCACTAAGAGCATTCACTGAGAAAGACAGAAAAGCAATCAAAACTGCTTCAGAAAACTTCCCCACTACTGAATTCTATAAAACAGATGAAATCATCACTTCCATGGGGACTGGAGACGCACTTGTCACAGTATTAAACGAAAAAGGAATTCCTACTCCTTTAGTAGTATGTACTATGAGAGCACCTATGAGTAGAATGGATATCTTATCTAATAACGAAATTGATGAACTAATCACCAAGTCACCTCTTGCCAAAAAATATAATGAATACTTTGACAGAGAAAGTGCTTACGAGATCCTAACTGCAAAACTAGAAGCGGCACAACAAGAAGAACAAAAAGTCAAAGAAAGTACTACTTCTTCTAAAACAGCTAATCCTCCTAAAACGCAACAAGGAAACAGTGAAGTAACAAAGAGTATATTAAAAGTAGTTACTAGTGCTACCTTTATTAGAGGTGCTTTTGGAATACTAAATAAGATATTTTCTGGCGATAGTAATACAAAAGGAAAACGCAAATAAATCAATGGGGCTGTCTCTTTTTTTAATGAGACGGCCCATATTTTTATCGGACAACAATAATTTGTTTTTTAACCCGGATTAAACATAAGTTATAGACACAAAAAAGGCTGTACGGAATCGCACAGCCTTCTACTTATTTTGTTTATTTTAGATTATAGCAATTCTTTAATCATTTCCATTACTTGATCACTATCCCACTTCTCATTAATATGATCTACTGACATTATTTTATCCATAATACGCGCCTGCCTATCTCCCTCTGCTAAGGCAGATACATAACTCTCTGTACTAAATGTCACTCTATCATATAAAGGCAACCATAGATCAGGATACTGAGCAGCGAATTTACTTTCTATTTTCTTGCGAAGAAGGAACATATCATCAGCTGTATCTTCACTCATCTCTTTAAAATTACGGAATGACAACTCTGCTATAGCATCTCCATTGGGTTTTCTTTCTTCTTGATATTTGGCAAAAATAGATGCCCAATCATCCTCTTTAGATTCACTGATTATCTTATTTAAAACATATACATCTTCTAGTCCTGCATTTAACCCTTGTCCATAAAAAGGAACTACTGCATGTGCAGCATCACCTATTAATGCTACTTTATCTTCGGATACCCATGGAAAACATTTCATTGTCACCAACGAATTGACAGGGTTCTCTTTATACTGTTCTAGATAATTTGGTATTAAGTCTTCTACATTTTTAAAATATGTAGTAAAGAATTTATTTATCTCGTCATCACTAACTACCGTTTTAAAAGAGATCTCTGCTTCATAAGGCATAAACAAAGTACAAGTAAATGAACCATCCACATTAGCCAATGCGATAAACATAAAATCTTTGCGCGGCCAAATATGAAAAGAATTCTTTGGTAACTTGTGCTCTCCATTAGCTTCAGCCTCTATTCTAAGTTCTTTATAACCTAAATGAAGATAGGATTGTTGATATTCAAAACGACTTTGCTTTTGCATCTTTCCACGTACTCTAGAATATGCCCCATCTGCACCGAAGATCAAGTCCGTTTTAATAGCCTCCCATTGATTTCTTTCATGTTCTGCAGTATATAGGATACCTTCCTTTAAATCAATATCCCATATAGGAGTATCAAATCTAAAGACTACGCCTTCTCTTTCTGCAATAGAAATTAAATCCTTATTAAGTCCTCCACGAGAAATAGCCCATATAGAGTCTCCTTTTATACTATATTGTTGATACTTTACTTCACCACTTTCAGTATGTATAGCACGTGCTGACATAGGGATCCCTAATTCTCTTACTTCTTCATCTATCCCTAACTCTGTCAAGATACGCCATCCTCTATCAGACAACGCTAGATTAATAGATCTACCGCGAAAATCTATATTTCGAATATCTTCACTTCTATCATAAACCGTTACTCTATATCCCTTTTTCTTTAGACTAATAGCTAATACCACACCTACTAATCCACTACCTACGATAGATATATCTTTCACCATAATATTAACTATTTAAATTTCAATGTTTTAATTAAAAAAATACTTTAATTTCATTTAATCCAGATTAAGCGATAGACATACAAACGAAAAGTAATTATGCAAAATAACTCTAAAGTAGAGATACTTTACAGTATTTGGCTAATGTTTAATCTGGGTTTATTCAAAGACAAGTACTGGAAGTATATTTATAGAACAACAAACCTAACATAACCCTATGAAAGATTTACTCTAGATCCTAGTGATACTGTTTCTTACAGAGTGGTATCTCTTTTACATTGTATTTAATATAGAGCCTATTTTAGGCTCTACATTATTAGGCGTTGCTACTATACTTTCTTTGTATAATATATTCTTTATTGACAAACCTATAAAAAAATAAAGAGCCTTAAAGACTCTTTATTTTTTGTTTATTTCTTAAACTCTATTTTTTGTCCTACTGCTAAACCTTGTGATTTTGCAAATGCTCCACACATATGAAATAATAATCTAGCTCCTACATTTCCATCCCAATCATCTTCTCCTGGTGCTACTTCTACTAAATCTAATCCTATTATTTGCTTATCCGATTCAGACAGACGAGTGATCATATATATCGCTTGCTCATAAGTTAATCCTCCTGGTACTGGCGTTCCAGTATTCGGACAATACCATGCTAATAAAGCATCAATATCAAAACTAATAGCTACTTTCTGAGGTAATGATGCGATAATCTGGTCACACTTATCTTTCCAAGACATTCCTTCGAACTCATCTTTCTTTAAATCAGCATCTGTATGTACTAATACTCTTCCATTAGACTCCATGACAGCCGCTACTTCTTGTTCACAGAAGTCGCGAATACCAACTTGTACAATTGTTTTTACTTGAGGCAACTTCAATGTATTGAACATAATAGAAGCATGAGAATATGTAAATCCTTCATAAGCATCTCTTAAGTCCATATGTGCATCAAAGTGTAAAATACCAAAGGCATCATGATGTTTTGCCATTGCATTATAGTATCCTAGTGGAGTACTGTGATCTCCCCCTAATAATACTACCTTCTTCCCTTGCGCCATCCAATAAGATACTCTCTCTTCTACTTCCTTGTGAAATTTCTCACAAACAGTATTGATTGTATCTAGATCTTTTTTTAACTCAGGTAAGTCATCTATATTTTCTCCATTCTCTAATGCTTCGATAATAGGCTGAGCCATTTTTTTATACTTAGCACTATCAGCAGCCCAATGTTCAGGTGCTTCATCGATATAGATACCCAACTTCCATAAATCAGGATATTGTTGATGTAACAAATCTACTTGATAAGAAGCTTCTAAGATAGCCTCTGGTCCTTCAGAAGCACCAGCTCCATAACTTACAGTTACTTCCCATGGTGCAGGCACCACGATTATTTCACTTTCTTCTGCTGTAAAAGGTAATCCGTAAATAGTAGCATCTGCTAATCCTGGTTGAGACGGATCGAAATTATCTATCTTATTTTGTTTAGTTGACATCTTATTTTATTTTTTGCAAATTTAAACGCTGTTTCAGTATATCCAAATTGATATTGAAAATTTATATTAAATACTTTTAAACCTTAAGTATGCGATAGCCCTATAAACGAAAAGTAACTCGACAAAATAGTGCTAATAAAAGGGCTATAAAGTAGACTCACTTATACTATTTGGCTAACTGTTATTCTGCGTTAAAAGAGGCTATCCGCCTTTTTAAGAATTTCTCCAAATGTAAAAACATCTTCGTATGATGTATATAATGGCACTGGAGCTATACGTACTACATTAGGTTCTCTCCAGTCTACCATAATACCCTCATTCAACAAATATGAAAAAAGATCTTTCCCTTTTCCGTGAAGTAATACAGATAACTGACAACCTCGCTCATTTTTACCTTCTGGTGTAATAATTTCATAATTAGCATGAACAGCTCTTGCAACATCTTCCATCACGAATTCTAAATAGGCTGTAATCTTATCTCGTTTAGTGATTAGTGCTTCCATTCCTACCTCAGCAAACATTTCTAAAGAAGCTAAATAAGGAGCTAAACTTAGAATAGAGGGATTGCTAATCTGCCATCCGTGCGCATTCTCTATTGCAGAGAACTTTTTCTCCATTAAGAACCTGCGTTCTTTATTATGTCCCCACCAGCCAGCTAGTCTTACTAGATCTTTATCTGAGTGATAACGTTCATGAATAAAGCATCCTGAGGCACTACCGGGTCCAGCATTCATATATTTATAACTACACCATGCAGCAAAATCTACATTCCACTCATGCAATTTTAATTCTATATTACCAGCTGCATGTGCTAAATCCCAACCTACCTTTGCATCATATTGATGAGCTGCAGCTGTGATCGCTTTTATATCAAACACCTGTCCTGTATAATAATTTAATCCACCTATCAAAACTAAAGCTAATTCCTCTCCTACCTCATCTATCTTCGCCAGAATATCTTCTAATCTAAAATTGTGCTCACCTGGTCTTTTCTTTAACTCTACAATAGCATCTTTAGGATCCAGGTTATGAAGTTTAACCTGTGATTGAATCAAGTACTGATCACTAGGAAATGCTTTCTCTTCACATATAATCTTATACTTACTTGATGTTGGTCTATAAAAAGTAGTCATTAACACATGAAGATTTACTGTTAATGTATTCATTACTGTTATCTCTGATGGCAATGCCCCTACTATGCTGCTCAAAGGCTCACTTAATCTCTCGTGATAATCCCACCAAGGTTTCTCTGCATAAAAATGTCCTTCTACAGCTAAGTCCCCCCAATCCTTCATCACTTCACTTACATATTCTACAGCTTTCTTAGGTTGTAATCCTAAAGAATTACCTGTAAAATAAATTACCTGCTTCCCATTTACTTTTGGAAAGTTAAACTCGTCCCTGTATTGTGCTAGAGGATCTTGTGCATCTAAGCTCTTTGCATAAGCAAGTGTATTCTCAAAAGTCATGTTGTATAGCATTTATAAGTTAAAAGTAAATTTAAGCCTTTTAAGATAATATCGCTCCTAAATATTTTATAAAAGAACTTTACTTCAACCCAGATTAAGCATTAGCCAAATACTGCAAAGTATTTCTACTTCAGAGCTATTTTGCATAATTACTTTTCGCTTATATGTCTATCGCTTAATCTGGGTTCAAAAAGAAGTATATACAACTAAAAAAGCCTTTGAGAAATTCTCAAAGGCTCTTTAAAATATTATTATATAATCGTTCTACTATAGGATTAACATTGCGTCTCCATAAGAATAGAATTTATATTTCTCTTCTACAGCTTCTTTATATGCTTTCATCATTAAATCATGTCCACAGAATGCAGAGATCATCATCATCAATGTTGATTTAGGCATATGGAAGTTAGTCACCATACAGTCAGCTATACTGAAATCATAAGGAGGGAAGATAAACTTATTAGTCCATCCCACGAATGGGTTTAATGTATGGCTAGACGAAACAGAACTTTCTAAAGCACGCATACTTGTAGTACCTACAGCACATACTCTACTTTTTCTAGCTTGTGCAGCATTCACGATATCACATGCTTCTTGAGTCACGAACATCTCTTCTGAATCCATCTTGTGTTTAGATAAATCTTCTACCTCTACTGGGTTAAAAGTACCTAAACCAATGTGTAACGTCACATTAGCGAACTCTACTCCTTTAATTTCTAAACGCTTTAATAAGTGTTTAGAGAAGTGTAGTCCAGCTGTTGGTGCAGCTACAGCTCCTTCTTCAGTAGCATAGATAGTTTGGTAACGCTCAGCATCTTCTGGCACTACCTCACGATTAATATACTTAGGTATAGGAGTCTCTCCTAACTCTTGTAATTTAAATCTAAACTCTTCATAAGAACCATCATATAAGAAACGTAAAGTTCTTCCTCTAGAAGTTGTATTATCGATTACTTCAGCTACTAATGAATCATCATCACCGAAGTATAATTTGTTTCCGATACGTATTTTACGAGCAGGATCTACTAATACATCCCATAAACGTTGTTCAGCATTTAATTCACGTAACAAGAATACTTCGATTCTAGCACCAGTTTTCTCTTTGTTACCGTATAAACGTGCAGGGAATACTTTAGTGTTGTTTAACACCATCACATCACCTTCGTCAAAATAGTCAATTAAATCTTTGAATTGCTTATGTTCAATAGTTCCAGTCTTGCGATCCACCACCATTAAGCGTGCCTCATCTCTGTTCTCTGCTGGAAACTCTGCCAATAATTCTTCAGGCAAATCAAAATTAAAGTTTGATAACTTCATTGAATATGTGTTTTGTTAGAAAATAATACTAAACTTATTCAGGCATCTATAAAGCACAAGATGTCCAAATTGAGCACAAATATACAACCTCAGAGTAGGGGTTGTCAAGTATTTAGCCATATTTAATTTTAGTACCTTACTTTTTCTCCATATTTAGACCTATTTCTGCTAGACAATCCCAGTAGTTTATAAATGACTTAGTTACTACTTCTGCTTCTAGAATCTCTAGTTCGCCTATTAAAGATAATGGTGCGAATGCCATTGCCATTCTATGATCTTGGTAAGTATGAATAGACACTCCTTCCTTCATTCCATCTGATGGATGAATAAGCATAGAATCCTTAGTAATATCAACCTGTCCCCCTAATTTAGTCAACTCATTCTGTAATGCGACTAAGCGATCTGTCTCTTTTATCTTTAAAGTATGCAACCCTGTCATATTACATTTTATCCCTAAACCAAAACAAGTCACAGCTATAGTTTGCGCCAAGTCAGGAGTTTCTATCAAATCTGCTTTAAACACTGGCTCGGTATCTCTCACTTTCTTAAGTTCTAAAGTATAATCTTCTAAATAAATAGTTTCTACCCCTAGAGTAGCATATAGCTTACTCACATAACTATCACCTTGCAAACTATCTTTTTTATAACTCTTTAGTTTTATCACTGTACCTATAGGAGATAATGCTATAAAAGAATAGAAATAAGATGCCGAAGACCAATCTGACTCAACAGTGAACTGTTCTGCATTAGCTTTAACTAAAGGTCTTACACTAATGACATTCCCTTCGAAACTACTCTCTACACCTAATTGGTTTAATAGTGCTAAAGTCATTTCTATATAAGGACGAGAGGTAATATTACCGATTAGATTAAGTTCTATTCCTTTCTCTAATTTTGTTCCTACTAATAACATAGCAGTGATATATTGACTACTCACATCTGCAGGTAATTCTACTTTACCTCCAGTTACCACATTCCCTTTAATGCGAAGTGGAGGATATCCCTCCTTCTTGTCATACGTGATATCCGCTCCTAACTGTCTAAGTGCATCTACGAGCACCCCGATAGGGCGCTCTTGCATACGACTACTTCCTGTCAAGGTCAGTGTACGAGTACTACACAGCGAATAATAAGCTGTCAAAAATCGCATAGTAGTTCCCGCATGATGTATATCGACTACATCCCCTGTTGAAGCTAAGGCTTGTTGCATCGCTTGTACATCATCTGAATCAGATACATTATCTATAACCAATGATGAAAACAACTCTTGTAATATCAATAATCTATTACTCTCAGATTTACTACCAGAGATGACAAGTGTTTTGTCACTCTCCATTTTACTTTTTAACAGCTTAATATTCACGTCTTCTTATTTTAGTTTTTCATTATTATGGTGACGGTCGTGATCTCTCTTCGTCTTGTAATCCATCTTTTTATCAAAAGCTTCTTGAAGATTCACACCTGTCTGGTTAGCTAGGCACATCACTACGAATACCACATCTGCCAACTCTTCACCTAGGTCTTTATTTTTATCACTCTCTTTCTCAGATTGCTCTCCATATCTTCTCGCAATGATACGAGCTACCTCACCTACTTCCTCAGTAAGTTGAGCCATATTAGTTAATTCGTTAAAATAACGAACTCCATGTTCTTTGATCCAATTATCTACAGCTAGTTGTGCATCCTGAATATTCATACTCTTATTTATTTTTTGTTTTAAAAATTCTCCCTTTAATCCATTTGTCATAAACGAACATCAATATCATAAAGATAATGTACTTCGCTACAAAACTTATTAAACACTGCTGATCTCCAGAGAAAGCACATCCTACTTCTTCTGTTAAGAACCACGTCATCATCACATAGATGATAGTGAATAAACTAAACTTGACTAAACTATTCATTATTCTTTATTTTGGCTATCGATTACTATAGTTACAGGGCCATCATTCAGCAACTCTACTTTCATATCTGCACCGAATTCTCCTGTCTGTATTGACTTCTCCATATCTTTTCCTAACTGTGTGATAAACTTCTCATACATTGGCACAGCAAAGTCTGGCTTAGAAGCTTTAATATAAGATGGTCTATTTCCTTTCTTAGTAGAAGCATGTAATGTGAATTGACTTACTAATAATACATCTCCTCCCACTTCTTTAATAGACTTGTTCATTACCCCAGCTTCATCTTCAAATATACGCAAATTCACTATCTTACCTGATAGCCATTCTATGTCTTGTACTGTATCAACATCTTCTACCCCTACTAACACTAACAGTCCTTGACCAATATTCCCGATTACATTCCTTTCAACTGTTACAGACGCTTTGGTCACACGTTGGATTACTACTCTCATTATTTTATATATTTTCTCTCTAATACTTACAAACTTAAAACTTTCTAAAGTTCTACCTTATTATAATTACAATTATTTACAACACATCAACTAATCCCTCTCAACCATTCATAATCCGATAGAATAGATACTAAAATCACCCAATATTATCGTTAAACAAAATAATATTAGGCAAAACGCCACTTTTATAATAACTTAGAGCCTTATTCATCTTTATACGAATAACCACATAACTCCCAATATATCATGAAGTTTAAATACTTATTAACTCTATTTTTTGTCAGTACAACAATCACATTTGCACAGACAAAACAAGTTCTTATCGAGAATGTTAGAATATTAGACCACAAAACAGCAGCTCTTACTGCTCCTATGAATGTATTAGTATCAGGTCAAACTATCCAAAAGATAAGTGCTTCAACCATATCTATTATGGATAAAGATGTAGTTAAGATCAATGGTAAAGGCAAAACCTTAATGCCTGGATTAATTGATGTACATGTACACATGGTATTCGGTGCCTTAACAATGGAACAAATGATGTCACCTACTGCTACTCCAGAAAGCTTAATGAAAGAAGTAGCTGTAGGATCTAATAATATGCTAATGCGTGGTTTTACAAGCGTGCGTGATGCTGGAGGACCTATCTTCCCTCTAAAAGCAGCCATTGATGCTAATAAAGTACCTGGTCCTCGTATTTGGCCTTCCGGTGCTACTATTAGCCAAACTGCAGGGCACGGTGACTTTAGAACACCTAACGAACGCTCTCGTCGTTTCTTTGGCAAACCTTCTCGAGCAGAAGAACTTGGTGCTACATTTATTGCTGATGGGCGTGATGAAGTACTTACTGCTACAAGAGAAAACTTGCGTTTCGGAGCAAGTCAGATTAAAGTAATGGCAGGTGGAGGAACTTCTTCTGCATATGACCCAATCGATGTGACTCAATATACCTTTGATGAAGTGAAAGCAGCTGTAGATGCAGCAGAAGACTGGGGAACATATGTGATGGTACACGCTTATACACCTAGAGCTGTACAACGTGCTATAGAAGCTGGTGTTAAGTCTATCGAACACGGACAAATGTTAGATGAGGAAACATTAAAAATAATGGCAGAGAAGAACATTTGGTTAAGCTTACAGAACCTAATGGACAACAATGATAATATGGATGCACAACGTAAAGAAAAGCGCAAACCTGTATTAGAAGGTCAAGATAAAGTATGGCCACTCGCTAAAAAGTTAGGAGTAAAATTAGCTTGGGGAACTGACTTCTTATTCGAACCAGAACTTAACAAGGACCAAAATGATTATATCTTACGCCTTCAAAAGTGGTTTACTAATGCTGAAATACTTAAAATGGTAACTCAAGACAACGCTGAACTATTACAATTATCAGGTCTTCGTAGCCCTTATCCTGGTAAACTAGGGGTTGTAGAAGAAAATGCTTATGCTGACTTACTTCTTGTAGATGGTAACCCATTAAAAGATTTATCACTAATCGCTAATCCTGAGAAGAGCTTTGTCCTTATTATGAAAGGCGGACAAATCTATAAAAACACAATCAATACGAAGAAGTAATAACTTCAATATAATACTGAGAAGACTGCCTAATAAGCAGTCTTTTTTTTTTGGTTTATATAACCACAACTCATTATGCCATTCTCACCAAGGAATAATCGCATATCTATCACTAAAAATAAATCACCCTCTAACGAAAAAAGGTAGAGGCTATTCCCCTTTTGCTTATTCTAAGTTTAAACTCACCAAGTCTATATAAATTCAATTATCTTTGCGCAGTTATTTTACAGCTACTAAAATTACTCCTTTGTAATAAAACAGTAATGTAAAAAACTAGGCTAATTACAAGCCCTCTTAAATTAAAATATAATTCAAAAATATGACAACAGAAATTTGCTCTTGTGAAGGTTTAGATCCTTATTGTGACAAATGCTTTGGAACTGGTTATGCTCCTTCATCAACTTCAAAAAAAACTGTAAAAAAGCAGGTAGATAAAGTAAAGTCAGTAAAAAAAACAAAGTCTTACTTACCTGAGAATATAGACTCTTTAACTAAGATAGAAATAGATGCACTAGCTATTAAGATTATTTCAACTTTAGACTTAAAGTCAAAAAAGCAAATGCAGATTCTAAATTCTATACCTTTTAATACAAACACTTTTAGACGAGATTTTAGAGACAAGTTTGACGACTTAGCAAAGATTGAATTGGACAAACAACAATTAAGAAATGACCTATTTATTCTTGACCAAGAAATTGTATCAAAGAACTATAGAAGCCGTTTCACATTCAGACATTTCTTATCTGATAAAGACGTTGATGCAACATCTAATCGTCAACTTAAAGACTTGATTAGAGAATATAAAAAACTGAAGAAATAAGCTGTTTTTTTTAAAAATCATAACATATAATGTGGGCGTATAGTAATACGCCCACTTCTTTTATACATCCCACTCTCGCAGGTCGTGAGATACTTTGGGTGACACGCAAAATATTGCGTCTCTACCTTATATTCGTTGTAGAAATACACATCTATATCCACGCACAATCTTCAATCAAAATTCAGTCCCTAGTTCTTCTTAAACTCATACTCTGTTAAGTCAAACCAACCCCTTTCTCTTTTTATGATCTTGGGTAGCACACGATCAGGCTTATTCGTATCCGTATATTCTTCCTCATACCCTTGAACAGATACTTTTTGCAACTCGTCATCTATCTTAAAACTAGTCGAACGCGTTACATTCAAATCACCTTTACAGAAGGATTGTTTAAATATAAAACCATCTGTACTGGCTACAAGAGAGATAAACCCATTTGCCTCACAGTTTTCCTCCTGATTATCTGTCATAAATATATTAGACACTAATCTCTTCCCATCTCTATACACCACTAGAGGAGTGTTATAATGTTGAGTCAGTTCCTTATTCTCTTTGCGTTCTAATACCACTACTTTATAGTTAGCACCATCTACATTAAGCTCTACTTTTGCCAAATCATAGAAGTTATACTCCTTTTGGATATCCGTTTTAAAACTTAATAACGGTTCACTAAGCACACTCATTATCTTTAATTCCTCATTCTTATTCTTCTTCACTAAATAATCTACAGTTGATAACGTTGAGAAATTTTTAAAAGTAGCTCTATACTCATCTTTCCCTGGCAGAGCCTCTACTTTTAGAGTACTTAATATTTCAGCTGGATCAGAATCTTGCCCTTGGATATAAGGATCCCAATCTAACGTCAAATCTCCCCCTTCGTTTAAACTATCCCTACGCGCATTTAGTCGAGAATCAAGATAGTAACTCTCACTGCCCCCTTCCTGCTCTCCGCATTCATACTTATAAAACTCCTTAATAAAAGCTATCCCCTCCTTTTGCTCTTCCGTTAGAGTAGACACCTCTTGTCCTGCTATTTCTTCTACAGTTGTATTCTCTTTTTTACAACTAAACAATGCCGCACTTAATCCCAATATAAACAACACTTTTTTCATATCTCCTTCTCCAATTTAAATTATTAAAAAAACAGCGCAAATTAACATAAAAAACCAACACAAAATTAAAACAAACATACTTATATGCCACAAAAACAATTTATTAACCCATAACATTTATTCGCACTGCTCCCTAGATGCTTCCTATTTGATAGGCAGGTGATGGGCTGTTTTTGGCACTTTTCAGCCGACCATATGCCTATCACATGCCGACCACATGCCGACCACCCTTACTTCAATACAGAAAACACCATTTTATAATTTCCGAGAATAAACTAAATACACACTCACTTTTCACATCATTTTTATTTCTCAATCCAAACAACAAAAGCACACACCCTCAAACATCAACTTTCAAAAAAACTAAGTAAGCGAATACAGATCATTATCCTCTAAAAGATAAATAGACTCTCAAAAGCATAAAAAACAAAACAATAAAGTCACTTACTAACATCACAATACGCCAACACATAAACTATATCTAATCTAAATAAATACATTTTATCCTTTGATAAGATAAAAAACTCGCTATTTTTGCACTTTAATTTAGAATTAGTCTTAATTACAAACCGCTACTATGTTACTTCCTTTCAAACAGATTTTCACTACTACACTCGTGATAAGTCTATTATGTGTCTTCAACACCTATGCTCAAAACCCTGTTTATACAGGCAAGTTATTAGATTTAGAAACCAAAAAGCCTCTTGACACCGCAGTCATTACTGTGTTAGCTTCAGGGGATACTTACTTCACTAATGAGAAAGGTGTATTCGAGATACCAGAACTATACCACTCTACAGTCATCATTAGCCATTACGGATACGAAAATCTAGAGACTAAATTGTCTAAGGGTAATCAGACGATATACCTACTCCCTTCTATAAAACAGCTAGACGAAGTCCTTATTCACAAGGCTAATAATATTAACGACATCGATATTCGTAACAGCACAGGGTCAGTCATCACAGTAGATATGGCACAGCTAAGTCAGCGTTCAGAGCTTGATATGGCGAAGTTACTACAAGGACAGGTACCAGGACTGACAGTAAACTACTCAGGTGAACTAGGTCAAAAACCTGAGATACGTCTTAGAGGAAACTCTTCGTTTAACTATAAAGGATCGGCTAATAGCCCGTTATTTGTGATGGATGGGATTATCATTAGTACAGAGACGTTTATGACGCTTAACCCGAATGACTTCACTACTATTAAAGTACTTAAAGACGCTCCTGCTACAGCTCTATATGGTATCAAAGCTGCTAATGGAGTGATAGAGTTAACTTCTAAAAAGGGATTTGATGGCAAGCCTGTCTTTAGTTTCTCTATGAAGCAAGGAGTGACTTTGCGCGGGGAACGTCCAGCTAAGATGATGGGTACACAGGAGAAACTAGCTTTCGAAGAGCGCATAGAAAACCCTGCTTCTCCAGGCTTTTTAAACTCTGCCAAATACATTAATAAAGCATTCGCTAACAACCCTAACCTCGAACGCGAACTAGCTAGAGGAGCAAGAACACTTGATTCTCTAAAACAGATAAATACAGATTGGTTTAAAGAATTGATAAAGCCCAACACCTTTCAGTCTTATAACTTAGGGGTACGCGGTGGGACAGATAAGAACACTTACTTCTACTCTGTTAATTACAGTAAACAAGGGGGGCGCATCCCTGGTAATGACATTAATCAATTGACTGCCCGTGCAAATCTAGACTATAAACTAGCACATAACTTTGCGTTGTCATTTAATAATAGTTTTGGTCTCTCGACTGCGAATACAGAGAATGGAATGTCTAATGACCCGACTTCATTGGCATTCTCGTTGAATCCTTATGAAACGAAGAATTCAGCTAAACTATTCTCTCAAACAAACAACTTAGCTTATAATAACCTCATTAATCAATACAAAGAAAAAACAACGACTAAACGCTTTAGTACAGCCTTGATTATACATTGGGACATTCTGCCAGAGTTAAACATCTCAGGAGTTGTAGGTGGAGATTACAGCTTAGCTGAGAAGAATAAACGCATCTTATCGACTGCCTATAGTCAAAACAACCTACCTACTAATGCAAAAGGATACATCAGCGAGGGCGATAATAAGACCTTTGACCTATCTTCTAATATAAGAGTTAACTACACTAAGCAATTCGGAGATCACAGTATTTACGCGGGTATTAATATGGACTACTATCTATCGCAGATTAAAGATGTGACAGCGAGTGGATATGGTATCTCTGATGATATCAATAGCTTATCAGGCATTAATAACGGGCTTACGGGAGACTATGCCCCTAAAGCTAGTGGTAATAAGCTAAAGAATGCTCAACTAGGATTTGGTACAGCATTAGGCTATAGTTACCAAGATACATATGACTTATATGGTAGCTTTAAGCGAGATGGTTCATCTCTATTACCTAGTAATAAACGATGGAACGACGCTTGGTCTACAGGTATTGGATGGTCAGTGAGCCAATATGAGTTCTTTCAAAGACAAGGGCTGTTGACAGCTCTAAAATTTAAAGGATCGATAGGGTACACAGCTAGTATGGAAGGCATCACACCTAGTGCTATTAATACCACTTATTCGAATAACAACTCATTTTATGGGGAATATAGACTGTTACAGTTACTAGCTCTTCCTAATAAAGATCTAAAACCTCAACAGACGTACACAACTAATCTTAGTATGGACTTAGGATTCGTAGGTAGGTTTAACCTATTAGTAAATCTATATAAGAACACAACTAAAGAGGCGATAATGGCAAGTCCTATCGCAACAAGTAATGGATTTAGCTTAATGACTAAGAACATCGGAGAGCTAGAGAACAAGGGGATAGAGTTTATGTTAAGTGGAGATATCATCCGTCTTAGTGACTTTAGATGGAACACGAGTGCATCTATCTCTCATAATAAGAACGTGGTAAGTAAGCTCTATGGTACTGACCGTATCTACGAATCTGAGCAATCTATCATCCCAACTTATGAAGTCGGTAAATCACTAGGGATAATCTATGGCATAGAAGATAATGGGATACATCCTATCACAGGGCTACCAGAGTACTTAGACAGAGATAATAAAGTGATCTCTTATAATGCCCCACTTACTGCACATTACTTTAGAAACTATGGCAACACCATAGCTCCGTATAACGGATTCTTTAATAACTACCTATCGTATAAGAATTGGTCCTTAGCTGTGAATGTAAACTATGCCTTTGGGGGTAAAGCTGTACAGAGTGGGATGTATGTCCGAGACTTGTCTAAATCTAATATGAATGCACTAGCAGGTCAGTTAGATAATATGTGGTTTGAAGTAGGAGATGAGAACAAGACCTATCCGATGAAGCAGATGCCTTCTAATGTATATGCCTTATATGATCAACCAAGTTCTAGAAAGATATACAAGACAGACTATATCAAGCTTAACTATATCCAACTAGGTTATAGCATCACGCAGAGTGGTTTTATCAACAGATATTTTAAATCACTACAAGTAAATATACAAGCAGACAATATATACACATTCAGATTTGAGAAGGACAAGGGAGGCTTAAACGATGTGATACAACCCATACTTACTTTTTCACTTAACGCTACATTCTAATGATACGACACATATTCACAGTTTTAACATTCCTATCACTTACTGCCTGCTCACTTGATATCAAGAACGAACAGGAGATATCAGGGGATAATATTATTAACACCACACAGAAGGCTACCTCAGTACTAGCGCAGGCATATCGAGAATTGCCTTATGCACCAGAGACATTGACTATGCTAAGCGAGGACTTACAGCCTACTTATCTCATCGAGTATAATGGTGACACGAAGAAGTACTATGCTTGGGACGAGCGCACACTGCGCACTTCTACAGCTGTGGTATGGGATAGTTACTACAGTGCTATCACTCAACTTAATGTCATTCTTAATACAGAACACAATATCCAAGATAAAGGGGCATATTGGGACTATATTAAAGGGAATGCACTTGCATTAAAAGCGCAGATATACTTCGATTTACTACAACTATATAGTCCACGCTACTCACCCGAAAGCTTAGGTATAGTCAGAAAAGATATCGTCAAATTAGAGAACAATAAACGATTAACACAAGGAGAATCTATTCCATATATTCAAACTATACTAACGGAAGGTATCAAGCTAATGAAAGGATATACTGACCCTAAAGTATATTTTATCACACTAGCATCGGCACAACAGTTAGAAGCAAAGATAGCACTCTATACCAGAGATTACCCTAAGGCAGAACAGCTAGCACAGACATTAGTGAACCAGTCTCCTACTCTACCGAATACACCTGAGGCGTATAGGGCGTTATGGACATACTCAGATAACACTCCTACACAGCAGATCTACTGGGTATATGACTTCAGAGGCAACCCAAACTATTATTTAACAACAGGGGAAACAGGGGACATTATGCAAGTTAACTACCTTAATGAGTTTAGGTCAACTGATATGAGATATACTGTATCTCAATATCAGTACGAGATGAAAGGACAAGGGGCTACTGCTAATACTAGGCCATTATTAGGAAAATACAAGATGAACTTCAATGATAAAGAAGAGCGTAGGATAGTGTTATCCAGACATACTGAGTCACACTTCATACTATTAGAAAGTCTTATAGAACAAAATAAACTCGACGAAGCCACTGCACTGCTAAACGAGTTCTTAGTCACTGTGAATAATGAACCAATAGAAAATACACCCACACAGCAAGTATTGAGATTACTATTCAGAGCAGAAAAACAAAAAGAGTTTATCGGAGAACGAATTAACTTCTTTGATTTGAAGCGTTGGAATGTAGATATCACGAGATATATCTCTGATTCTAATAAAAAACTGAGTACTATAGAGGCAAGCGATTTTCGTTGGACTTGGGCTATACCATATACGGAGATTAGGTATAACCCGAATGTTAAACAAAATGAAGGTTGGCAAAACATCGACTAAAAACTAAATCAATTATGAAACATCGTTTAAAATTATTCTATATCGTTCCTTTGTTAATACTAGTTGTATTCTTACTAGCTAGTTGTTCTAAAGAGGACAATGACCTTAAGGGATATACTGGTGAGAATAAGATAGTCTTATTAGCTAATACAACTAACTATATGCAGGACAACAGTACTGATGAGTTGCTAGTCAATGTCTATTTAATAAATAGCGTAACAGACACAGTGACACTAGACTTCGCGTTAGAGAACAATATAGTTGATCAACAAGTATTAACAGTATTAGAGCAATCCACTATCACCTTTAAACCAGGTGAAAAAAAAGGACAGCTTAAAATCAAGAGTAAATCAAGAGGACTGTTAGACAAGGAACATATAATAAACATTAATCTAGTCAAAAACACGAGTTCACTTCCATTAGATAAGACATTCACCATTAATCTTATTCCTATCAGACGAGCAGAAACATTGACAGATCATCAAATAGAGTTATTAGATAGCTATAAGCGCCGTGGTCTAGATCTTTATCCACTGATAGGGGATATACCTGTAATAGCCAATGTTAAATTTCCTGGAGGAGGTAACCTAGAGACGATGTATAATCCTAAGGATATAACCCTAAATGGATATACAAGTATCACCCTAAGTGATCTATCTACTCCTGAGCGTCCAGTACTTAGGATGGCCTCTAACCCTATGGGAATAGAGAGTTATTTATACGAATTATTTAGAAGTGAGACGGTCGATGACAAGGACTTTTGGATGCAGACACCTAGTGTACAGCAGATAATGGAATTAATAAATCTAAGTCCTACCTCTAAAGAGACCTTCGAAGTAGAGCTAGACGAAATAGCCATAGACCTTAAAACTAGAAAAATCACCTATCTCTCTACCTTAAAAAACATATATGATGAAGAGTACACCGCAGTGCCATTCACTTATAAATACACTCCATGGGATAGATTAAAGAAACTAATAGATGAGCAGAATCCGTTAGCAGTAGAGAACTATGAAATGGGAGGCTCTGTCTATCCTGGACATTATATTAATAATGCTGATATCACTACAGATGGCTTTATTAAAGATGGGATGGGGTATTGGCAAGAGCCTACAGCTACATTATCAGATAATACACTAAAGTTTCAGTTTACTATCTCACATACTAATGCAGATGATTATGTGTTGTTTAACATCGAATACAAACTAAAATAATGAATCGTACTCAAATATTATATTTCTTTGCTTTGGTACTTTGTCCGCTGTTCGCAGTTGGGCAAGGTACTTTTTCTAAATTACCTAAAGCTGATAAGGCTATCTATGGTACTTTAGATAATGGGTTAAACTACATCATACATCCTACACCTCAACAAAAGACTGAATATCGACTAGTCTTAAATGTAGGATCACTACAAGAGCGAGATAACGAGAAAGGCTATGCGCACTTTTTAGAACATATGATCTTTAATGGGAGTACTGACTTCCCTAATCGTCAGGCAGTTGATACGCTACAGCGACTAGGTTATCGCTTTGGTAGAGATATTAACGCTTATACTACTTATGAGCGTACCGTATATGAGTTGTCTTTACTCGATGATAAACAATTAGACCTAGCCCTGAATATATTCGCTAACTTCTTAGGTAAGGCACATCTAAATCTTGGGGATATCGAAAAAGAGAGAAAGATAGTCATTCAAGAAATTAAAGACTATGGAACTGAGTCTGCCTTTAACCTCAAAAAACTAGAAGGTAGTCAGCAAGTACACAGATTACCTATCTCAACTGAAGAGAACATTATCATCTTAGACCCTATAAGGTTAAAAGCGTTCTATCAGCAGTGGTATTCTCCTTCTCTAGCGACTATCATTATCACGGGTAATGTAGAGCCAACAATGGCTAAAAAGTATATCAACAAATACTTTAGCACACTTAAAGGAAACCCTAAACTAGATAGAAAACAGAGTGAACGAAACTTCACTCCTTCTTTTGACAAAACACTTGAAACCATAAATAACAAAGAGGCGAATACCTCTAAATTAGAAATAATACGCTTTACTGATGCTCCGTTCTTAACTTCTAAAAAAGAGTTCAAACAACAGATAGCAGAACAGCTTTATAAACAATGGCTAAACAAAACGCTATCGCAAGCGAATAGTCAAGCCAATGCACACAGCACATGGTATCTTCCCTCTATGAATGAAAATGCGATAGAAGTCACTGCAAAAAATAAAGAAGAACTGGCTAAGCGCATAAGCTTAGTCGCTTCTGTTCTGAATACAATGTCTTCTAAAGGTATTCATAAAGAGGAACTAGAGCGATATAAACAGAATATGCTTACACACTCTATCCCTAATGAAGATGTAGATGCTACTTATCTAGCGAATGCATATATAGACGAAGTAGTCGTAAATAGTCATTATATCTCGCCTAGAGATAGACATCTGCTGCTAACCGAAGTTCTGCCTGAGATTACCAAAGATGATATATTAATCAAACACAACAACACTTGGGCTACTAACTGTGATAATCTATATTTATTAACAGCTAATGATAGCTTAGGGAATAATACTACGGCGGATGAGTTGAATAGATATTGGTCAGAGGGAGCTACGCAAACTCTAATCTTTAAAAAGAAAAAACAAAAGAAAGAACAACATAGAGCTCGTGGTACTTTTAGTTGGAAAGCAATGCCTTCTATCTCAAATGACCGTACAGGTACTATTATTAAAGAACACACTTACACAAATATCGGAGTAACAGAACTAACCTTATCCAATGGGCTTCGCATTGGTATTAAACCAACTCAAGCAACAGATGAGAACTTCATACTAACTATCTTTACACGAAATGGCTTAGGACAGATACCTGTGAATCAACACAAGTATTACCAAGATGCTAGTTATTTTATAGACTCTGCTTGGATAAATGGATTAACACAAGATGGCTATATGCAGGTGGGATCTGATAGAGAAGTGTCCACTTTAATAAGTCTATCTAATGAGGCAAGTATAGTGAATACTTCTAGTAGAATAGGCAATGCGAAAGACCTATTCGAATGGACATATCGCAAGATATACGACTACATAGAACCAACCCAAGATTTTAAGGAGTACATAGCTGAGAACACAGCTAATATAGGTACTGCAAAACAATCATCAAATCTATTAAACAATCCTTCTATCCAAATACAACACCAAATAGAAGAATATAAAAAAGGTGCTCCTGTTCTATCGGAGGAACTGACAAAAACTGAAGACTGGCAACAGCTTAGCTTAGAGAATTTCTTCTCTCTATATAATAACTCTTATACAGACTTAGCTGATAACTATGTACTAATCTCAGGAAACTTTGATATAGACGAGATTAAAGCTAAAGCTATCCACTATTTTGGTCACTTACAGTCTAAGCAGACAATGAATACATCTATAGAGAATAATGTATTTAAATCATCTGTAAAAGAGATTAAACGAGTTACCTTAAACAGTGTAGATGTAGAGCGCACGGATGCTACTTTAGTATTTAGAGGAACCATCAAACCTACCTTAAAAGAGAGTATCATAGCCCAAATGGCAAGAGAGTTATTTAATAATCACTTCTTACAATTGTCAAGAGAGAAAGAAGGACTAGTGTATTCCCCTTCTTCAGATGTAGAGCTAAGCATCTACCCTAATCCAAGAACAGTGGTAAGCTTATTCTTCTCAGCATCATTAGAAGATTTAGACAAATTAGAAGATCTAGCAAAAGAAGTAATCAAAACAATCCAATCAAAACCAATCTCAACTGCTGATTTAGAACAAATGAAACTAGCTATCCTTAATAATAAAAAGCTACATCTAACAGAATCTAGTACCTATCAGTGGATAGAGAAACTCAGAGAAGTACAACTAAACTTCGGTTCGCTGTCTGACTTTGATAAGTATGAGGAGATCCTACACAGTATCACTCCTGAGGATGTAAAGAATACAGCGAAGACAATGTTCTCTACGGATAACTATGGTGTGTTCTTAGTAACTCCTAAATAAGGATATAACCATACTATCAATATTTAAATCATCTTACTAATTGATTTTACTGTAATTCTAATTCACAGAAAAGGCTACCCATTTGAGGTAGCCTTTTTATATCAGGATAGTCTTAATGTAATGTTGTATTGAATTAAATCGAGTCTCAGTACATTGTTTCATTGAATTTGACTTAACCTAATAATGATTATTAATCTTTAAAAGGCATTGTCATCCCTGTGAACCATTCTCCTATTTCTTCTCTAAGATCACTTGCCCTTTAAGTTGTTCTACTAATTGTTGGTAAGTTGCTTTAACACTTGCGTAGTCTTTAGCAGGAATAATACCTTTCCCATTAGCAACAACCAAAGTACACAAAACTTGATTCTCTTTAACTTCAAACTTAGTCTGTACTTCTAGTCCTGTAATAATATCCTTAGTCGTAAATGCCTTTGGAAGTTCATCTACTTGATACCCCTCAGGAATAATGATTCCTACTTGATAGTTATCTACCTGCGGGTATCCAAAGTAGATCGGGTTCTTTCTTTCCTCAGCTTTAAAAGGATTTTCTAATAAAGGATAAAACTGAAACGGATTGATAAAGTACTTGTTATTAAACATCATCACACCATTGTCTTTCGTAAAAGTAAAGGCTACACGCACATCTTTAGCCTTATCTCCACTGTCATATACACGCGTGTTAGTTACGGTCATACCAAAGTTTTGACTCTCATACCATTTTCCTAATCTCCACTCACTACCATCATACATCGAACGGAAATTCAGTGCCTCATAGTTGTTATAATTCTCTATGATCTGCCCTGATATAGTTCCATTAGGCATAAGGTCTACTTGATATTTTTTCGTTAGTACAGAGGTGTAATTTGGCATAAGATTTACCTTCATCACTGTACCATTATCACTAATAATACTCCCCTCTCCATTAAGATCTTCTAGTGCTAACACATTAAAACTCGTATGCGGATTAGTCGCATCCATTAAGTAGATTTGATTATTAATCTCTACAGCCGTGATTACGTGATTATAGAAATTGCGTTGCCAAACAGACTTCACACCATTGCTACGTGTACTTAATAGCACAGGATTAGCTTTTAATCCTAAGTTTCTATACATCGCAGTCAACAGCAAGTTAATATCAGCACTATTACCTATTCCCTTATAATACGTTGGTTTGATACCGTTCTGAATAAAGATACCATACTCGTTATTCCACTTTACTCTAGCTTGTACTTCGGTTAACACCTTCGTTAACTGGTCTTCTATAGAAAGAGATTTATACTCTTCTATATTCATTTCTTTCTTCAGGAACTTGTCTTGTTTTAGCTCTCTACCAAAACCTCTGTTCTTAATTAGGTTCGCATAGAATGCTTTCTCCTCTTGCATTACTTTCTCTACTGGACTATGGCTAAACTGTACTTGCTGTAAATCAAAACGAACTGTAGCAATATAGTTACTTGGGTTATCTAGATAAGGCTCTACTTCATAAGCAGGTACTAATTGTGCTGAGAATATCTTCTGTATTACATTTACCTCTGTATTGCCAAAAGCACCATTTAGTCCTCTAAACTTTACTCGTTTAGTATAGTCTTGTTCTTTTAGTTTTATATCTCCTTTTTGAACAATACTATACATAAAGTACTCTGGAACCATGATCATATAAGTCGTTTTCTCTTTCGGTAGATCATTCTGTATATACCATTCAGGTAACTCATCTATATAGCTAGTTGTCTTTGTATAGGTATACTCAATAATATCACCTGCTTTAGCACTGTCATAAGATACCCCCTTCTCACGCCAATTCCCTTTATCAATATCATTCAAAGTCTCTTTTGCTGATTTCTCCTTCACAACTTTACCCCCTATTAATCTATAGATATTAGACACCGTAATGGTCATATCTTCTTTAGAATAACCTTTAGGTGCATAGGGAATTGCAAATGACAATTGTTCCTTAGCTGAGTGGTCATACAATTTTATTTTTCTACTGACTGTTTCATTTACACGAAAACCGTATTCATAGTCGTATTCAAACTCTACTTGTATTTCTTCATTAAGGACAACTGCTTTTGCTTTAGGAAAAGAGGTATTACTCGGTTCTGCAAGTTCAGTCACTGTTACTTTCCCCATAAAGTCTTGGGCATGTACAGCAGTACTAACCATAATAAACAGAGCGAGTGAGAGGTTTAATATTTTATTCATTGAGATGATTTTACTTGTGCATTTTTCAAAGGTAAAAATTACCACAATTATACAACATAACAAATGCAGAAGTTCTAAAAAGATTGCCAATAAAAAACCAAGACTATTCGTCTTGGTTCTTTATATATTATTTCTTTTTAAAAATGATTTGATCTTCAAATTTCTCAAGCATCTTAACGTAAAAACTCTGTACCTTACTATAATTCTTAGCTTCAATAAAATCAGGTCTTATTAGTTGAATAGAGCAGATAACGTTACTCCCTTCTAACAGCACTTTGTAATCTAAAGACAATCCTATCTCTTCTTCTTGTATAATCAATGTTTCTGGTAAATACTCTACTTCATACCCTTGTGGAATTGCTAATGCAAGCTTATAAAAATATAAAATAGGATAACCAAATTTGATTGGCAACTTGCGTTCATTAGCCGTAAATGGATTCGTTTTATAACTAAGTAATGAAGTTGGTTTCACATATAACTCATTGCCTATAATAGTTCCCATATCTTTCTTAGACATACCGAATCTCAATCCCAATGGCGCTGTCGGATTATCTTTCTCTTGTACTAAAAGATTAACTACCTCAACATTATCAAAGTCTGCTTCTAACATCTTAATTACTGCTTCATCTCCTTTGCCTTCAATATCTTTTCTAAACCATAATGCTGAGTAATCTCTGTACTGCTCAATTCCTCTTCCTACTGCTTTACCTTCTCCATCAATACTTAATGAGTAATTCTCTGTGGTAACTGAATAATAATCTGGAATCATATCTATCTCTTGAAACTTGTCCTTATCTTTAATCATCAATCCCTTCCAGTTAAGATTAGAGGCTCGAATCACATTTAAACTTCCAAACTTCTCTGTGGCATCTAAAAACGTAGTTTTACCATCTAATATAACTCCTACTATCACTCTGTCATAAGAAGTCTTTTGCAGAGAGATACTAATCCCATTATCAATAGAACTAACTAAGACTGGATACGCCTCTAACCCAACATATCTAAGCATAGCAAGTAACGTGAAGTTAACGTCTGCATAGTTACCTGTCTTCTGCTCTAGTGCTTTTTTTAGATCTTGAGAATAGTATCCTCCTCTTTTATTCCACGATATAGTCTCTTTAGCCTTAGCTAATACTTTCGCTGCTTTAGTCTTATTATCTAAATCTTTATACTCATTTAAGTCGATTATCTTACTTAATGCTCGATCTATCTTAAACTGTCCTGAAAAAGACGGATTCTCATAAATAGATTTGACCAGATCAGCCTCACTCAGAGATATACTCTGTGGCTTTTGATTAGGATAACGAATAATAGATAAATCGTGCTTTACTGTAGAGCGATAGTTATCCATATTACTCACATAAGGTTCTGACTTAAGTGCCTTCACATTTGATACCGTATATAAATCAGTAATCTCCTTATAGTCTGCCATTTGGGCATATTGCCCTCTTTCACTTGTGAGGTAAAGTTTATTGTTCTCAGTTGTCCTCTTCAAATCTACCTTCATCTCTCCTATTATCCTAGAAGTATAAATAAAGTACTCCGGTATTTTCAACTCATAAGTTGCACTATGCACAGGGATATTCTTCTGAAAAGTCCAAGATGGTATATAGCTAAAATAATCACTAATCACAGTATAACTATATTCTACAATAGAACCTTCACGTACATCTGGTACTACTACCTTTTTCGCCTTCCAATTCTCGTCAATCTTATCATCGAAGATCGCACTAGACTTTATCTTAGTACGCTGTATCTTACCATTCACTAAATTATACGTACTCACATCGTTAATACGCACAGACTCTGTTACTTTATTACCTATATAATAATCCACCTGAAAGTCTGCCATAGACAACCCTTCTTTCTTATATATTTTTAGTTTACGACTGACTTCTCTGACTAGTTTAAAGCCAACGCTCGGAATATACTCAAAATACACTCGACCTGATTCATTTAGAATGGACGCTTCTGCTTCAGCATCTATTGTATCTTCTGCTAATTGTAGTTCTTCTACAGTTACTTTCCCTAAAAAGCCTTGTGCGTTCATATCAATGCTGTAGATGTAAACTATACAGCTTATAATAATAAGTAATGCTTTTCTCATATCCACTATTGATTTAATTTCAACACTATTTTTGCTTGATCATACTTAATAATATCTTCTCTGTATTGCTTAAATGAAGTATAATCCTCTATTGTATACAATCCACCATTAACAGTGTGATGTCTTGTATAATAAATCTTCTGATCTTTTGACTCATACGTCACTTTATACTCGCCATACTTAGTTACTAAATTGATATTATCAGGTAAGTTATCAACTGAATAACCATCTGGCACAACGACTTCAATAGTATCTATATCTTTCCAAGAAGAACTGATATATAATGGTTGCTTTCTATTCTTACTGCTCGTTAAAGTAATATTACTCGCATTCCAAGCATTTAAACTAAATACTAGTCTATTGCCAAGCTTAGTAGCATATTTAGGTGCTATAAAAGAGATCTTTTCCTCTAATGAAATCTCTTTATTATCTATAGCTATATTTAACGTGTTAAATTGATTAATATTAAACGTTGAAAACATACGCTTATAATATTTCTCTTTATCTGTAGAGTTGGCATAAAATAGATGTGATCTATTATCGAACTGAGTTCCCTTAGAGATAATATCAATAGTAGCTTCGATATCTCCATTAGGCTTAAGCAAATAAACATTCTTACTAACCTGAGTACTTTCTTCTGCACTGTAAGTCTTTGTACTTACTAATTCGCTGCCGTGCTCTTTTACTACCAAAACTTTTCGATTATCAGTAAATCCACCGATAAAACCAAAAGGCTCTTGATTATTAGTACACTCTACCCACTGATATCCCCCTTGTTGTAAGGGTATTGCTATAATCATATGATTTCCTTGAAGACAGACAGACTCTTCTCTAATATCAACAGGAGTATACGAACCATGAACTACCACTAGATAACTCTCCACTCCGACAGCTTTTAGTAGCGCTCGATAATAGTTACTAAGTCCTTTACAGTCCCCATAGTTTAGTCGATTTGCATCACTTGCAAGCATAGGTTTCCATCCGCCTACTCCTAATTGTACACTAATATAGCGTGTATGGCTCTGCATATACTCGCACAAGATCTTGGCCTTAGCGATATCATCTGTTACACCACTTGTAAGTTCTTTTGCTTTATTAACTACTTCTGCATTTAAAGTTTCTGTTCCTTTTACAAAGTTGCTATAATACCAAGATCCTAATTGTTCCCAATTAGTAAAATCTCCTTTTATACCTTCTAGAGAAACTTTATCTAGCGTAGTGATCACAGTAGGTAAAAGGCTCTTTGCATTAGGGGTATAGCTTTCATTAGTAACAGCCTTAAAGTCTCTAACTGTATAGATTACTTTACTACCCTGTACTGTCTTGTCTACTTTAGTAAAATTAGGATTATATAATACTGGTGTACTGTTTATCCCACTCGTATTCTCGATAGTAAAAGTAGATGATAAGATAGATTGTGAATAATACTGAATAGGCTGCCACTTTGGTAAAAAGGCAGTATTACGAGACTCTATCTCGCTTTCGTATATAAAAACAACAGGATACTGTACTGGTCTAAATTCAAATGCCAAGACACGACTATCCGTAATAGACATTCCTTGGCTTAATGAATAATCTTTAAAGTCTTTTTGTTTAAATACTTTGATTAGTTTCCCTTGAGCATCTAGTTGCGTAACTTGCATTTGTTTAATCTTAGTGCTTTTATCATATACTTCGATAAAATCTAAATGACCTAAACCATTATCAGAAAATACAGTGACTACCTTTCTTGTTTTATTAATATACTTGTCTACAGCTATAATCTGCACATCGATACGCTCCTCATTTATCACAGAAGTAGCGCCTTCTTTAAAATCCTCTTTGATTAGAGAAACTTGATAATTCTCTTGTGAAAAAGCTGAAAACCACAAGAATAAAAATATAAATAGGGACTTATTCATAACAATAATTTGTTAGTAATTTGAATCCACTAATTTAAGTTAAAAAAAACTTAATAAAAATGCAAAATAGAAACATTATGAACATAAAAAAACCAAGACTATTCGTCTTGGTTCTTTCCATCTTTATATATATCTGTTCGATAGTGTTCTTCGTCTCCGTCTAATATCTGAATATAACTTTTATACCTAGACCACGCTAACTCATCTCTATCTAAAGCATCCTTCACAGCACAGTGAGGTTCTTCTCGATGAAGACAGTTGTTAAACTTACACTGATCCTTTAATGCAAAAAACTCTGGGAAGTAATCTCCCACTTCTGTTGGTGCCATATCTACTACACCAAATCCTCTAACTCCTGGTGTATCGATAATCTGTGCATCAAAAGACAAGTCATACATCTCTGCAAAAGTAGTCGTATGTTGTCCTTGCTGATGTTGTTCTGATATCTGCGCAGTCTTTAAGTGTAGTCCTGGTTCGATAGCATTGATAAGTGTTGACTTGCCTACTCCTGAGTGACCTGTAAAGGTAGATACTTTACCTATCATTCTCTCTTTAATAGCATCTAACCCTTTACCTGTCAATGCAGATACTCTAAGACACTCATACCCTATTTGAGAATAGATGTACTGCATATACAGTTGTTCATCTAATGCATCTTCTGAGTAGGTATCTATCTTATTAAAAACTAATACTGTCTTAATCCCGTATGCTTCAGCTGTAACTAAGAAACGATCTATAAAACTTGTCGTAGTAACAGGATTGTTTATAGTTACAATTAAAAATAAGGTATCAATATTAGAAGCAAGAATATGTACTTGTTTAGATAAGTTTACAGACTTACGGACAATATAGTTTTTACGAGGTACTATCTCGTTAATAACACCCGTAGTAACATCATTTGTAGTCTCTAGTTCAAAGCGAACGTGATCACCTACAGCAAGTGGATTAGTACTTTTAATACCTTTTAATCTAAACTTACCTTTGATTCGACAGTCATAAAACACACCGTCTTCACCTTTCACTGAGTACCAACTACCTGTTGATTTGTAAACTATTCCATTCATACGACAAATATACTTCAAAATATATGTACCTAAAAAAGGAATGAATACAATTCTTTACTTTATTAAAGGGAACAGGAAATTGGGAATAAAAAAAGCTCCTACCTAAGTAGAAGCTTTGTTTATGGTTAGTCAAATGATTAACCTTTATTGATAATCTTATCTTGTCTATAGATACTCTCTTGGTGAATAGCTGTATAGATAGCTGTGATAAACTCTTCAGTAAATCCGATGTGTTTACCTTCCTCTTGCATTTTCTCAAGAATCTTAGTCCAACGGTCTTGTTGGAATACAGCAACGTTCTTATCTCTTTTCAACTTACCAATTGAATCTGAAATCAACATACGCTTTCTCAACAAGTCTAATAGTTTACTGTCCATATCATCTATTTGGATACGGTGTGCTTGTATTTGTTGTAAGAACTCTTCCGTCTCATCAGTTACATTTCTCACTCTAAGTTTAGAGATAATATCACTTAATTGTTCAGGTGTTACTTGCTGTGCAGCATCACTCCATGCATTATCAGGATCACAGTGTGTCTCTATCATTAACCCCTCATAGTTAAGGTCTAATGCCTGCTGAGATACACCTAATATCTTATCTCTATTCCCTGTAATATGTGATGGATCACAGAAGATAGGAATATTCGGTAAGTGCAATTTTAAATCAATCGGTATTTGCCACTCAGGGATATTGCGATACTTTGTTTTCTCATAAGTACTAAAGCCTCTGTGAATAACTCCTAATTTAGTAATACCTGCTTCTGCAAGTCTCTCTACTCCACCCATCCATAAAGATAAGTCCGGATTCACTGGATTCTTTAACAAAACAACTTTATCTGTACCTCTAAGTGCATCTGCAATTTCTTGAATAGCGAAAGGATTAACGGCAGTACGTGCCCCAATCCATAAGATGTCAATATCATGCTCTAAGCATAATCGTACATGTTCTGCGGTTGCAACTTCAGTAGCGATTAACATTCCTGTTTCCGCTTTAACTTGTTGTAACCATTTCAATCCAATGGCACCTACTCCTTCAAATCCACCTGGACGAGTACGAGGCTTCCAAATCCCTGCGCGATAGACCTTAACTTCTTTTGGCAGTGACTTAGCGATTCTCATTACTTGCTCTGGCGTTTCCGCACTACAAGGCCCTGCAATTATAGCAGGATTTTGTCCTTGGAATAAAGACAACCAATCCTTGTTAATGTTTAGTTTTTCCATTGGTTAATTATTAATTTGTATTTACATATAATTACGTTTTTACGACATCAGTCCTACTGAGGACTAAATCTGTCAAAACAAGAATATAAATATATTATTTTTAATCATAAAATTGACCGTATACAAGTTATTTATTCAATAAATAATTACTTTTAACCACTTGAGAACAAAATAATATAAAAATGACATTATTAACTTTCACGCTGATTATGTTTTTAGGAGCATTTGCAGCAGGCTTTATTGGTTCATTATCAGGACTAGGAGGTGGTATAATTATCATTCCTTTGTTATCTGTATTCTTAGGTGTAGATATGCATTATGCTATCGGTACTGCCTTAGTTGCTGTAATCGCTACCTCATCAGGTTCAGCTGCTGCTTACGTAAAAGAGGGAATAACCAATATGCGTTTAGGTATGTTTCTAGAAATAGCTACTACTGCTGGTGCAGTAATAGGAGCTATTATTTCTACAAATGCTAATACTTCTGTACTAGCTGTTATCTTTGGATTGACCTTAACTTTTTCATCTATTAACTCACTTCGCAAAAAAGAAGATCACTTAGTTACTCCTGAAGAATCAAGTACGCTAGCCAAAAAATTAAAACTTGTAAGTACTTATCCTACTCCTCAAGGAGAAACTGTAAAATATGGAATGACTAATGTCATCGGTGGTTTTAGTATGATGGGACTAGCAGGGATGATGTCTGGACTATTAGGTATCGGATCAGGAGCTTTTAAAGTTATTGCAATGGATTCTATTATGAAGATACCTTTTAAAGTATCTACGACTACGAGTAACTTTATGATGGGAGTAACTGCTATCGCAAGTTCGGTTATCTATATTCAAAAGGGATATATAGAGCCTTCTATCTGTATGCCTGTTATCGTAGGTGTATTAGTAGGGGCTATGGTAGGTGCTAAAGTTCTTCTAAAAGCAAATCCAAAAAAACTTAAGGTGTTCTTCGCATTTCTAATCTTAGCTTTAGCGATTAATATGATTTATAACGGTGTAATGGGTAATATTTAAGATTATGGAGACAACTAAATTTACAGATAAAGACTTACAATCCATCATCGGTAATGTACTGAGATATGGAGTATGGACAGCACTTAGCGTAGCAGGTATAGGAGGTATTATACTATTCTCTACTCACGCCAATGATGAAGTACACTTCACTAACTTTATAGAGAAAGATGACAATATTATCACAGTGATAAAAAACATCTTCGCAGGTGTTGGTCAAGGCAATGGAGAATCTATCATATTCTTAGGAATTCTTCTATTATTCTTAACTCCTGTACTTCGTATATTTTTATCATTATTCTCTTTTTTCTTAGAGAAAGACTGGCTGTATGTATTCATTACACTAATCGTAATAGGTATTATTGTATTCAGTGTATCTTTTGGGTATTCACATTAAACAATATTGTTAGAGGAGAACCGTTAATCTATTACCTAAAAACAGTTACTTTTGTTACTCCTAAACCAACTAGTAATTGCGTTAGGTAAAACTATCACTTAAATTAGAACAATGTCACTACAGGTCAAAAATATCAGTAAGTTCTATGGCGAACAAAAAGCCTTAGACAGTATTAGTTTCTCTATCCCTAAAGGGCAAATAGCCGGTTTCTTAGGCCCTAATGGGGCGGGTAAATCTACGCTAATGAAGATATTGACTACTTATATTCACAGCGATGAAGGGCAGGCTTATGTCAATGACTTTAATGTAGAGACAGAACAACGTGATGTACAGCGCTCAATAGGTTATCTACCTGAGCACAATCCGTTATATCTAGAGATGTATGTAAGAGAATACCTACAGTTTAACGCTGATATATATAAAGTAGCTAAAAGTAGAATAGACGAAGTAATTAACCTTACAGGATTAACCCCAGAAGCACATAAACGAATAGGTGAACTATCTAAAGGATATAGACAACGTGTAGGGCTAGCTACTGCTCTACTACACGATCCTGAGGTATTAATCTTAGATGAACCAACAACTGGTCTTGATCCTAATCAGTTAGTAGAAATCAGAGAACTTATCAAAAACATCGGTAAAGACAAGACCGTTTTTCTATCTACACATATTATGCAAGAAGTAGAGGCTATCTGTGACCGTGTGATTATCATCAAACAAGGGCAGATAGTAGCGGACCAAATGCTATCTAGTATGTTAGAGAACCAAAATGAACAAGTAATAGCAGTGGAGTTTGACTTTAAAATAGAGATACAGTTCATCGATAGAATAGCTAATCTTATTCGCGCTAATCATATTCACGATACACAGTGGGAACTAATCTTTCCTATCGATAAGGATTACAGACCTACAGTATATGACTTCGCTCAAGAGAATGGATTAAAGACATTATCTATGCAGGTCAAAAACAAGAACCTCGAAAGTCTCTTTAGAGAGATTACACAATAAACGAAAGCGCCTCTTATTGAGGTGCTTTTTTTATATATCATAATTATACAATTCTTAATTACTGCCGTTTTCAC
>JBOFGJ010000371.1:0-1370 GCA_051649065.1 Flavobacterium sp.
AATCTAATAAAATCACGTAAAAATACTGGCTTTATACAGAGTCCATTATAAGCCTAGGTTAAATTATAGTTACCGATATGTTAGAAAATAGCACAAAATGTATTACTATATCTGTAATCATACAGCAGGTCAGCAAGAAGAATGCTCTAGGAGAAGATAAGGAGACACTTCCCATAAAATACTTATCTAGAATAAAGACTTGTAATTAATGTAGAAATACATTGACACATAGTGTAACATATGATCTAATGCTGAAGGCCCCCATTCTTCATTTATCACTCCCCCATTCTTAATAAAAAAAGTATTATATTTGCATTTTAATTCACTTTGAATCAGCTTTCTACCACAAGCAATTCTTACAGTATTCAAAGTAGTACTTTATACCTATTTAAAAGTTAAAAACACTAACTTTTTTAAAAATCACAACCACATTTTAACAGTTATTTTAACACCTCAAAAAGACAAAAATCCGAGTATTCATGCGCTGTCGTCCAAGCATTGTTCGGGAAGTGTTCGGAAACACCCCCTGTTTTGCGAAGAGTTTCCGAAGCGTGCCCGAACAACTCCCGAACAAAACTCCACCAACCTACGCTACCATTGGGTTTCAAGAGATCACAAAATCATCAAAAACAACTATTTGTTAAAAATTTAACAAGAAGTAAATAATTCCAATTAATATATTTCTTAACAATTACACCTACTACAATACCTATAGTATTCAAACATTACTTCCTTGATATATAGGCACAAAAAAAGAGCCCTAAGGCTCTTTCTATATTAATGCTTTAGTACCCATGAGAAGATCAGAGGAGCAACGATGGTTGCATCTGATTCGATTACATAGCTAGGTGTATCTACATCTAGTTTTCCCCAAGTAATCTTTTCGTTTGGAATACATCCTGAATACGATCCAAATGAAGTAGTCGAGTCAGTAATCTGACAGTAGTAACGCCAACGCAATACTGAGTCATCTTCTAAATCTTGTGCCCACATCGGTGCTACACACATAGCGAAATCTCCTGCTATACCTCCTCCGATTTGGAAGAAACCTACTCCTTGGTCCACAGCATTGTTTTTATACCAGTCTGCTAACCATACCATATAATCAATACCGCTGTTTACTGTTCTAGATTTTAGTTCTCCTTTAATCACATAAGATGCAAAGATGTTCCCCATAGTAGAGTCTTCCCATCCTGGCACTACGATAGGTAAGTTCTTTTCTGCTGCTGCTAACATCCATGAGTTTTTAGGATCTATCTCGTAGTGCTCTTCTAATACACCACTTAACAATAACTTATACATATACTCATGAGGAAAATAACTCTCTCCTGCAGCTTCACTATCTTTCCATATTTTCTCTATATGCCCTT
>JBOFGJ010000372.1:0-1982 GCA_051649065.1 Flavobacterium sp.
CATTAAATAAGTGATTAATCTATCCTTAGGATAAATTAATCACTATAATTAAGATTGTATAGTCTTACAAGTAATGATTAGCTTCGTGAGTATAATTGTATACTATGTAGGTAAATAAGATACCACAGACACTAGATTATGGTGTGACAGTGACTCTAAAAGTAATAGGAGGGAAGTGGAAACCTTGTATCATAGACTGTATAGCGACAGGTATAAATAAACCAACTTCTATTCAGAAAGCAATAAAAAATGCTAGTTTACGTGTTATCAATCAACAGATGTCTGAATTATTAGAATAAGAAATCATCTCTAAAACTGTATATAAGGGCTATCCACTCAAGGTAGAATATAGCTTAACTGATTTTGGAAATACTTTGTTGCCTCTGATTGAAATGATGCAACTTTGGGGAGATGAGCATGGGAAAAAGGTAGCTCAGCTTGCAAAAAATAGAAATGAAAATATAGAGGAATGATAAGTTATTAGAAAACAGATGAAAGAAATAATCATAATAGAATGCCCGACTAATTTAGGTCTTGCGCAGAGTGAATATGCGCTTGAGCCTGGAGTAAATAAATTACCTAATTGGCTTAGACAATGGGGTTTTCATAAAGCAGTTAGCCCTTCTAAAACACTTCGATTAGAGGCTCCTAGATATGCAATGGAGTTAGATGTAGTCACACAGGTGAGAAATGCTGATGCTATCATAAAGTATGCTACTGAGCAGATGGAGATGATGGAACAAGAAATTAATGAGAATACATTTTTTATCTTATTAGGAGGGGACTGTAGTGTATTAATAGGTACGGCATTGGCACTTAAAAGAAAAGGACGCTTCGGTGTGTTCTATCTAGATGGACATACGGATTATATGATTCCTGCGGAGTCTAATACACATGGAGCGGCGGGTATGGATCTAAGTATTGTCTGTAGACATGGACATAAGAACTTGACCAATATTACGAACCTAGCTCCTTATGTAGAACAGCAGCATGTATATGCTGTAGGTAATCGTGAATATGATGAAGATTATGAACGACCAATAAAAAAATCTCAGGTCAACTATTATCCCCTTGATAGATTAAGAAGTACGGCAACGGATAGTGTAGTTATGCAGTTCTTAACGATGGTAGAGGTAGAGAATCTAGATGGGTATATCGTGCATCTTGATGTAGATGTACTGAATGATGAGGTAATGCCTGCAGTGGATTGTCCACAAGCAGACGGACTAAGTTATGCGGAATTAAAAAGCATCTTGCAACCAATACTAACGAATAAGAAGTGTTATGGATTAGAGATAACTATTCTTGACCCTGATTTAGACCCAACAGGTGAGTATACACAGGAGTTTATAGTGCAAATAACATCAGTAATTAAAGCAGTTTAGTTACTTTTCGTTTATATGTCTATCGCTTATTTTGGATTAAATATTATTCACTTTCTCTGTAATTATCCATAATAGAACGAAATAGCTCTCCGTTAGATGGTGGAGTTAAGATGACTGCATTTATCTTCTTATCAGTAATACTCTTTAGCGACTGAATAGTCTTTCCTCCCGTTGAAATAATAGGGAAGTTAGGAAATGTTGCCTTGATATAATCAACAATCTTTTGTGTTTCTGTACCACCTGTTACATTAAAACAAGATACTCCTGCTTCGATACGCGCTTTAAAATCAAAGTTTAAAGTAGAGACACTTGAGATAATAGGGATGTTAATATGCTGCTTTACTGCTGCTATATCTTCATTTTTAAAAGGCTGATTTACGATAACAGCTGAGGCTCCTAACGCTTCAGCTTTCTTCGCCATATTTATAGCAAACTCCCCTTGGGTAATTCCTCCGCCGATTCCACAGATAACAGGTTTATCAGAGAACTCTATCAATGTCTTTATGATACGCTCTGATGGAGCGAAAGGGTAAACGGCAAGTATGGCATCTGCATCATTATTCTCTATTAGTGCGATATCTGTAGAGAAGAGGATAG
>JBOFGJ010000373.1:0-2210 GCA_051649065.1 Flavobacterium sp.
TGTTTTGACATAAGGTATATTGTACGCATTGACCCATAGGATTACTTTTTGAGCTCTATCACTTTCTGTTTTGGTTACCCCAAGCGTATCTTCATAATACCTATCGAAGTCAACACCTTCATATTCTTTATATGGTTCGTTAGCTATGGCATATACATTGAGGATACGGTCTAAGGCTAAGGTAAGCAAATACTTGTTTTTACTATTGCGTACTACTACGAACCACCTGTTGCGATATTCCTTTAGTAGGTAAGGGTAGTAGAAGTTTTTAGAAGCTTCTTTAGATTTGAACGATTTATACTCTATTAGTAAAGTCTGTTTATTTTTGATAGCCTCATATAAAGGACTGATAAACTTGATCCCCTTAAGCAGACTGTTGCCTTCCATCTGTATATAGTTAGGCGCTTTCGTACTACGGGTAAGCAAACTATTGTCAAGCTTAGCGATTACCTCACTCATCTCATCTACTTGACTAAATCCGTTGAGGTGCTTTAGAATAGCTACTACCTCTTTTAGTTTCTCCATATCCGCATCGTTGATAGGAGAGTTCTTGATGCTGTAGTTAGCATCTTCGTAAGTGTAATATTTTCTATCTACTACGATAATCGGAGCATTGTATCCTAAGCTATCACTACGCATAGACTGAATATCAAGCTGTATAGTACGCTTGCTAATTCCTGAGTCTATACCTTCATATTCATATAGTCCATCAGCTACCTTTTCGATTAGGTCGTTTAATGTCCATTTTCTGAACCTGTTCTGAAGACATTCATCGATAATTCGGTAGCGCAATAGTGCTAATTTATTCGTAGCCATAAGGAGTGATTATATAGTCAAAGATACAAAAGTTAAGGAAGAGCAGTGTATGGTTAGGTAAGTGATGAAAATAAAAAAGGCTTTTGGAATGCCAAAAGCCTTTGTGTTATATGTTGTTTAGGTTACTTCTTAACTTTGATAGTTTTGTAAGTATACGTTATTATATTTGTTATATATTCTTTTTTTGCAATAAGGTGTGAAGTTGCTTTACTTGGTAATCCATTATCACTGTTGTGTTCATAAACAATACTATAATCAAGTTTGTTTTTAGGATTTGTTTCAGATAGGATTAAATTATTGTTAAATTTAAACGATTTTGGTAAATCCTTTCTTTGTGAATTTGGAAATAATACATCGAAATTAATATTCATATTAGAAAAAGGATTTGCTTTCTCGTCAAAAGCAAAGTTTAGGATATAAGGAGTAGTTGAATATGTATTTTCAGATGTTATTACTTTTGGATTATTGTTTTTGTCATAAGTAAGATCTACTTTGTAGTTAAATTTAGCTCCAAAATAATCTCTTTTAACATTATATGATATTATTTTAGAATCGTTATATGAATAATTAATATCAACTTCATCAAATTTATCTGTTATTCTTATTACTTGTTTTTTGTCATTATATTCGTATACTTCTTGACTGATAGTAGAGTTTTTATTAGTGTCAATAGTTGTAATCTCTTTGATAAGTCCATTATTGTACGTATAATCTATTCTATTACTAAAGGTCTCGGGTTGATAATAAATTTGAGATTTTCCAACATATAGAATAGAAGATACTTTACCTGTATTGTCATATTCAAATTTATAGGTGCTCTGTTCATCTAATTGGGGCTCATTTATTTCTTCGCCAACAGGACTAATGAAATAACCTGTCACTTCTATTTTATCTAATACAACTAATGCTTTTTCATTTTCATTGTCTACATTAGAATTAGAGTTATTATCATCAGATGAAGAACAACTAATAGCGAATAATGTAATCGCACTCAAAATAAGTGGTTTTAAAATCTTTTTCATGTTTATTAACTTAAAATTTAGTGTAAATATACGTATAATATGTTAATGGTTTGGCTGATGTTTATAGGTAATTTGATAGCGCAATAGTGCTAATTTATTCGTAGCCATAGGTTTTAAGTGTTTTTCCTTAGTCAAATATATGTATTCTTTTCTTTAAGTGCGTAATGTATTTGCGTACTATTGTTTTTTGTGAATTATTTTTAATTGTAAAGTATTGATATATAGAGTTTATTAAAATTATTTGTAAATATTTATAACTGCGCATTTTGGTTGCGTAGTTAGGTGTGCATCTTTGTACTGTTCGAAAGATACAAACCTTGGAAGCGTTTCGGTATAGCGCAGAAGTGAGGGACAGTAGTTAACCTTATCCTG
>JBOFGJ010000374.1:0-2322 GCA_051649065.1 Flavobacterium sp.
GTCTCCAATTAATTCCATCTTATCGATGATGTTAGCTTGTTTACGTTGTTTGTAACAGATTACTACATCAGATTCTAAAAACTTAGAATAAGCATAAGCCCTCTTAGATCCACCCATATCTGGAGAAGCTATAGTCAGATTATCTAAATTTAAACTTTTTACATAAGGTAAAAAGATTGTAGAAGCATATAAATGATCTACTGGCTTCTCAAAAAAACCTTGTATTTGATCAGCATGTAGATCCATCGTCATGATACGTGTTGCTCCAGCTGATTCAAGCAATTTAGCAACTAATTTAGCTCCTATTGGAACCCTTGGTTTGTCTTTTCTGTCCTGTCTTGCCCATCCAAAATAAGGAATTACAGCAGTGATGTGTCTTGCAGATGCACGTTTAGCAGCATCACACATTAGTAACAATTCCATCAGATTATCTGATGACGGAAATGTAGAACATACTAAGAAAACTCTTCTACCTCTAATTGATTCTTCAAATGAAGGTTGGAACTCCCCATCACTGTAGTGTGACAAAGTTACTTTTCCCAATTCTACTCCGTATGCTTTTGCAATTTTCTCAGCAAGCTCAACGCTTTGAGCGCATGCAAAAATCTTTGCGTCTGGTTCGAAATATGACATTATATAATTAGTTGTTATGTTGCGAGTTAGAACTCAACTATAAATGTTGAGCGGTGCAAATTTATAAAATATAAATTGACAAAACGATTTTTTTTATATTTTTTCTTTGTACCTAATTTTTTTTATCTACATTTGCACTCACATACAATAAGTCATCAGCCCGGATGGCGGAATTGGTAGACGCGCACGACTCAAACTCGTGTTCTTCGGAGTGTGGGTTCGATTCCCACTCCGGGCACAAATAAAAAAGCCTAACTCTATGAGTTAGGCTTTTTATTTGTATGTTCTTTAATCATATATTACTTCACATCATCTGCAGATGGTCCATACATACCTGGAATAGCAATATCTAATAATCGTAAATAAACAGATAACTGGCCTCTATGGTGGTAAATATGATTGTTCACTATAAATCTATTCGCTGCAACTTTAGGCATTTCTACAATAATGTGATCACCTGACTTAAGTTTCCAATCAGACATCCACTTCTCTTCATCAAACACATTTAAAGCTGATATGACAACTTTTTCATACTTGTCGAGTAATACCAATAGGTCTTCTGTTGTTACCGCTTCTAATGGCTTATAATCCACTTGAAAATCCAAGAAATCCTTAGTCAAGATATTCTCCGTCCAAATCGTTAGCTCCACAATATGTTTAGCTAAATCTCCCAAGCTCATAGATTTTACATGAGGCTTCCAATTCCAATGATCATTTGGTACACAAGAAATAATTTTTTTAGTGCTATTCACTTCATGCGCTAACTCTAACAAGAAACTTTTAGTTATTCCCATCTCTTTAATATTTAAATTAATATCTAAAGTAAAAGTAACAAAATCTAGAATATACACACTACCTTCCAATCATATATCTAAGTTTATTTAACTCTTATAAATATCTTAATTGATCATCTATTGTACCTACTTAAGATAAAAATGTAATTTTGTTGAATAATAAAAGAAGTTCTTAACTTATCCTCTTAATAAGATTATTCTAAAAAATAGAAGAGATTGGAAAACAATTATACAACATACCTAACCCTTGAACAGGCTAAAAATAAACTTGAGCATTTTTGTGCATATCAGGAAAGATGTCATACAGAAGTAACTTCAAAACTTTTTAATTTAAAAATATCCTCCTCTTACCATGATGAAATTATAGTGCATCTTATAGAAAACAATTTTTTAAATGAAGAGCGTTTTGCTTGTAGTTTTGCTAGAGGAAAACACAGAATAACAAACTGGGGAAGAAATAGGATAATAGCAGAATTAAAACTAAGAAAAATATCAAGCTTTCTAATTAAAAAGGCAATGCAGGAAATTACGAATGAAATGTATTTTGAAACCTTTGAAAAAATAGCAACACAAAAATGGATTATATTAACTGATAAAGATATAAATAAGAAAGCACAGAAGCTTATAGGCTTTTTACATAGAAAAGGCTATGAAATGGAATTTATTCTAGATAAAATAACAGAACTAAAAAATACAACAGAAGAACCTTAACCAAGGTTCTTTTTTATTCCATATATACCATTTGAAATATCTTAGGAAACTATACAAAACAAAAAATCCCCAACCTCATACGAGATTGGGGATTCTAAAGAAAGGCGGCGACATACTCTCCCACTGGTTAGCAGTACCATCTGCGCTAGCGGGCTTAACTTCTCTGTTCGAAATGGGAAGAGGT
>JBOFGJ010000375.1:0-26161 GCA_051649065.1 Flavobacterium sp.
AGTCTTCAAACTGTCTTTTATAATAAGTCAATCCTATATTGTGAAATGATTCATCAGTTAAGTATTTACCGCTGTGACAGTTCATACAACCAGCTTTTGTTCTAAACAAGTGCATTCCATAAATCTCCTGATCATTTAATGCTTTATATTTTCCATCTATAAAAGCATCAAATCTACTTGGTTGACTTTTAATAGTACGTTGAAAAGCAGCTATTGCCCCCACTACTCTTTCATAAGTGATCTTATTATCACCAAAAGCTTTTTCAAAATAAGGCTTATACCCTTCCACTTTATTTAATTTAGCAGGTAGTTCTACTACATCCATTGCCATTTCATTATGAGCTGATAATGGTCCTGTAGCTTGCTCTTCTAATGTATTTGCGCGACCATCCCAAAAATAAGAAGTTCGCTCAGCTGTATTATATAAAGATGGCGTATTACGAGCTCCCTTTAAATGATCATGACCTAAACCAACCATACGTCTATCTGTCCACCCCATTTCTGGATCGTGACAAGAACTACAAGATATCTGATTAGACTTAGATAACTTAGGATCAAAGAACAACATTCTTCCTAAAATAACTTCTGGTTTAGACTGATCTGTAAAATAAGCAGAGTCCTTCTGAATACTCGCCATCTCACTCCACACTACACCTTCTTCTATCGTCGGTTTAGGCCATTGTGAAATTGGTTGTTTATAACTATCGATTATTTTTTGATACTCAGGATTGTCGCTTCCTAAGAATCCAGTAAGCTTAGGACTAAAACTAAAAAGCCCAAAAGCAACTGCTCCAGATAATAAAATAATTACCTTCTTCATTGTTTATTATTGTTAGTGATAACTACCTAGAAAGTAACCCCTAAAGACATTCCTATATAGTTATTCGTTTTGTTTACATTGTATTTTGTTTGTTCAAACTGTATTTGAGCAAACATAGCTGGTATATTCATGAACTTCACATCATATCTAGCAGTCACACCATAACTCTGATAATTAGAAGTATTAATAGCCAAATCATTCCTAGTCCACTCAGTCATCGCAGGGCTTTTATAAGAATCAACCATATTCACTGTATCTTCTTTAAGATTGCGTACTTTAAAATAAGGAGTTACAGTTATGGTATTAGCTTGATTAAGTTGTCGCATATAATCAAGTTCTAAACCATAGTGCAGATATGTAAAACGTTGCTTAGCAAAAGTATCTCTTCTCTTCTCATCAGTCTGTTCTACAGCAAATGAAGGAGATATTACTAAACGGCTAACCTCAGTATTATATTGATAGAATAAACTAGTATAAATATCACTTCGAATGAATTTATATAATTCTTTCTCTGTTATTTTCTCCTCTAGTTTTCCCACTTTAGAATAAAAAGATTCAGTCCCTCTAGATTCACTTAATACATAATTTACCTTAGCTCCTAAACGATGTTCTTCAAAATCAACATACTTGATAGCTCCTAAAGTATAATTCTTAGTCTTTAATTCAGACATATCTAGAGATGGGTTAGTACTATATCCTTTCTTGATATTAAACTGTCCATAAGAAGCCTGTATTAAAAAGTCCTTACCTTTATTTTTTGCCAAAGTACCACCTATATCATATCCTAATCCATCATAGATCATCGACATATTATTAGCTGAACTAAAGTAATAATTATAAGAGCCTAATCCTGTTAAATGATATGCAATGGGTTTACCTAACAGGTTAACGAATTTAATAGTGGTATTCTGCGTATACTTGTTCAACTTAGTAAACACTCCTAATTCATAATCTCTATATACATTATAATTAACGCCTAATCTCACATTCAAATCTGAAGTAGTATTCTTAGGCCTAGGGTCAACTTCTCTATATCCACTTTTAGCTACATAACTTACCTCTCCACCAACAGTCCATTTATCAAACTGTTTAGCCATACCTCCTAAAAACTGATAAACTTCTTGCTTCATAGTCCCTCCTATCGAATCTCCCAATACATATGGGCCTAATATATGTCGATCTAGGTTTTCATTCCACTTCATATTCTTCTGTTTCTGCGTAGTATAAGAAGCACTTCCCCATAATACAGCATCATTTTTCAATCTTCTATAAGACGAGGTATTTACTTTAAAAGCATCTAGTCCATCTCCATCTTGTATAAGATAAGCATCATTACGACTTGACTGTTGATTTATACTTAACTCAGAAAAAGAAGAAGAATTATATCCTGCCATAAAAGCACGATTAGCATAGAAGTCCTGTCCGAAAACGATGTTCATATCTCGCTGAGCTAATCTATTAGCATAAAGACTAGGTGTTGTCATATCCTGAGCACTAACCTCAACACAAAACAATATGCTAATTATTGCTATTATATTTATATATCTATTTTTCAATGTACTGATCTTTTAGTTATGATGTATTCCATCTTTTAAAGACATCACTGACTGAGGAACAAAATCGACTGAAGAGTTATTAGTGTCCTTATACACATTACGCCCTTGCTCATTTGGACCTAGAACCTTTCTTCGAATCGTTTTACCATATCTAGCTTTGTCAGATTCCGAAGTTGCACAATAAGAATATCCACTATCCAAAGAAGGAGAAGTTACTAATCGCTCAAATTTGTCAGGGATACTTCCGTTAACACCATCAATAATCCAACTATTAGGAATCTTATATCTATTGAATTTTTGTTCTTTACCCGCTGCCGTTAAATAACTATAATCAAACTTATAATTAGCTAACCAAGTCTCTTCATTTTCTCCTTCAGGAAAACGAGCTACTATATATCCTGTTTGTCCACGATCGTGCATAGCGAACATACTAAAATTCAACTTACTATATATCATTTTAACGTTAGGGACATTAGGATTATCTGGTTGCACGTTTTTTGGATTCTCTGTAATAGGGAATTCAAAGTTCGCATTAGATAAATCAGCACCAGGTACATTAGGTAAGTTGTGATTCTGTGCATTATCAGCTATTACGATAAAGTCGCCTGGCTCTACAGGGTATTCTTTACCACTACCTGGCAACATCATAACAGACTGTAATACGAATGCTTCATTTAAAACATCTGGAGTTTCCTTATTGTCTTTGGTAGTCAAGAAATCAGATTGAGCTATCAGTAGACCATCTGCATACAGTACTTTATCTGTATTATTCACTAATTTAAAGTACTTCCCAGTTTGATAAGCTTTTAGTTCAAGTGTTTGCAATCCTGCAAAGAAAATCTCCTCAAATATGAAATCCTCATTTTTTTGTTTAACAAAAAGTGTAATATTTAGATTAACAACTTGATCAGTCACATCTAACATTTCGCTTTTACTACTTAAGCTTACTTCTTCTCCTTCTGCTAAAAGTCCTATCCCTTCAGCAGACATCCTATAAGAACCGATAGGAAGAGCAACAGAAAAGTAAGGAGTTCCTTGAGCCTTCTCTATTATCTTTAATCCAGTATTTACTTCAATAAACTCTACTTCTAATTCCTTTATTTCCTTTATCCCCTCTACTTTAAACGCCATAGACACAGTAGAGTTTTGGTTTATGTTAATAGCATTGTCATCTGTAAGACAAGAACTAACAGATAAGCTCATTGTCACCATCAATGCGTATAAAAATATATGTCTTAATTTCATTGTCTTAAATATTAAAGTTTATCTCCATTCCGAAATATGGTCCATTAGCATCCTTTCTATTAACTTTCACACCATTAAATGTATATGACGAATAATGTGAGAATAAACGATTAACGAACATTGACGCTTTCACTGATTTATAAATTCTCTTAGATATTTTAAAGTTTGCATTAAAGGTAAATGGCTTTCTATCTTCCATACCATCTGTTTTAGAAACAGGTCTTACTAAATGTTGTAATATTGGGTCATTGGCACTCTCTTCTGTGAAGGGATGAACCACATTATCTAACCCCATATAAGCGTATGGTGCTGCTATCCTATTCAGATTTAAGTCTCTTCTAAAAATATCCCCTTGCAAAGAAGCAGAGATATTCATATCTAAACTTGGCAGATAAGTATCTACTATTAAATTATAAACTAAAGAAGATCTTCTATTGCCATTGTCATCAGCATAAATACCTGCATACAAAAACTGTTGCCCATTAACAGTAGTTCCAGGTCGCCAGATAATATCTGCACTATTAGAATACGTTGTTTTAAACCAAGCTCCGTTTAGCGTAATACGAGTATTGATAACCTCAAAACGCGGTGAAGAATATCCAAACTCTATTCCTTCCTTAAGTGTGCTACTTCCATTCTCTGTATGTGTGTACTGCATCATATCTTGTCTATTTGACCAAGGAGAATTTTCTAAATCTGGTCTTCCTAACTCGTCATTCCATACGATATCTTTAGACTCATAACGCTTATATTCAAATCCCATAAACTGAGTCATATCTCTAAAACCAGTAGTCATCTTCTCGTCAAAATAAGTGATGTAAAACTTGTGTTTACTATACTCTAAGTCAAGGCGAATCTCTTTCTTTGTGTTTTTAGCTCCTATAAGACTGTGATTCTCTAAAGACATTCTATGAGTATAGAACTGTGCATAAGCATTATCTGTTTTAGGATCTAAATAACTCACTTGAACCATGTCAAAATAACGATCCTGTGGATATAATACCGCTAAAGTAGGTTGTTTATACAGTTCTCCATATCCTACTGTAATATCAGTTTTTAAGTATTCATTCCCTATTTTTAGGTTAGGGAGTCCCCATTGAAAGTTAATACGAGGTTCGGTAAATACCCTATCACTAATACTAAATGCCTTCCCTACTCCTAGTAATTTAGACATACGCAGACCTGCATATAACTGCAGATGGTGATTACCTAACTCATACTCCATACGATCACCTACATAAGCAGCTAATATCTGAGAAGCTGGTACTTCATTAAAAGGGCGAGGGCGTCTCATCGTTCCTGTAGTAGGGGGTAATAATGGATCGAATAACTCTCCTCTACCATTATTCTTAGCATATCTAAAGTCAATCCCTATTTCACCATTATGTTTAATTCCTCCTGTAGAGAAACCTAGGTCTGACTGCAACTTTGTATTAATATTTAAAGGTCGCCCTTCAGTCTTAGAAGTAGCGACATAAGAGCTAGGTAGAAAGACACCTTCATTCTCTCCCGTTTCATTACCAACAGGAATAGCTACACGTCCATTCTGCTGTATAAAGATAGTTTCTTTAATATCTTCTATCCCTTGTGACACATAAGTATTCAATGTTATATTTTTAAATAAGGCATCTTTACTAAAGTCAAGTTTCAGGTTATTTCCTAAAGCGAAGTTCTGTCTACTATTCTTATAACTATCTGTTCTATCATACCCTGTATCAGGATCAAACTTATCATTATCTATCGTACCGCTATAATCAAAATTTACTTTCCATTGCAAATCATATCCGCCTAATACAAAAGTCTTTTCAGAACGCAACGAAGAAGATATCCTCTTATAATTTTGCAGTATATCTGTAGGGTCATTTTTAGCATCTAAGAAATCAACACTAGCATTAAGCTTCCATCCTGTCTTCGTATCTAGCCCTTTTCCTACATAATACAGTTTGCTAAAACCATCCACTTTAAAGCGTGCCTGCAGTGGTGTATAACCTATCTTTCTATTAATCTTAATCAATCCCGAACTCAAGTCTCCATATGCAGCAGTAGGTATACCACGGATAACCTCCACACTCTCTATATCATTAGTAGATAGACTACGCATATCTACACCTATATGTGATGTTTTAAAACCTTTGGCAGATACTTGCATATCAGCATTTGTATTTATGATATTATTATCTACCATAAACTGTACTCCTAATGCCCCTGTTGCATATTTCTCCCCAGGATTATTCTCTCTAATTAGTGCTGGATTAGCTGTAGTCAGTTTAGGGTCTTTAGCCTGTCCACCAGGTAATAATTCCATTAAATCAGCAAAACTCGATGGTTGCAAGTGCTCCATCGCTTGACGATTTATCACCGAAGTAGATGTAAGTCCCTTGCTCTCCGTTGCTGTAATGATCATCTCCTCTAAGATATTCGTATTAGCAGATAAGTAGATAGACAATGTCTGACTTTGCAATAGATTAACTACTGTCTTAGAATTTCCATAACCGATGTGAAATACCTCAACAGTATAGCTATCTGCATTTAAATCAAAAACTACAATACCTTTTTCATCACTGACTTTTAACTGAGAAGTCTTAGTACTAGTAATTTGGATACTAGCATCTTGAATGCTTTTATTTTGAGAATCTAACAATAATACTTTTAACTGCAACGTAGAAGATTGTGCAAATGTAAGAGTACTACATAGTAATAGTAAAGCAACAAGAAGAACTTGAGATAAGCGTATCATTTAGAACTGTATTAACAATTGACAAAAGTAGTCAACATCTCTGAAATAACACAAGTTATTTAGATTTGATTCAAATTAATACTATATATACACTTAAGAACGAATATAAATAAACTAATAAACACCTTTTAAGCCAATAAATTATATTTTATTCATAAAAACAACAATTAAGCGACACTATTGTTACTTACAAGCAACACAATTAAACACAAAACATATACTATAAACTTCTATATAACAAAGAAATCTTCTTCTGTTACTATTCAGAAGAAGGCTTTTAATCTTTAATAAAAGTAAATAAGCACTAATCTATTCTAAACATTGGCGGAAAAAGCACTTTATATGTCATTAAAGACACAGCATTGCTTTATATCTTTGTACTACAACAAACAAGGAAACAAAATGAATACCTCTATACATCATATCGGCTTTCTATTATTACCCCAAACGCAATTATTAGACTTTGCAGGGCCGAGTGATGTATTTAACACAGCAAACCAATTAATTACATTCTCATCTGCAAAAACTGCTATAACGTATCAGCTACACTTAATATCTGGTACAGCAACAAAGACTGTAACCACTAGCTCAGGTATATCAGTACTCTGCGACTATACCATCTATGACAGAGAGATGCCTTTAGACACACTACTAATAGCAGGCTCTAAAGCTGACCTAACCAATGAATATGATACCGCAGTACTACATTGGATTAAGGGAATCTATCCATCACTACAGCGTATAGGGTCTATCTGTATAGGGGCATTCTTATTGGGAAAAACAGGATTACTAAATAATAAGAGAGCAACTACCCATTGGCAATTTGCACAAACTTTTAAAGATACTTACCCGTCAGTAAGATTAGCTTATGATCACTTTTATATTAAAGATGAGAATATCTATACTTCAGGAGGCATAACTTCTGGCATAGACTTAGCACTTGCTATTATAGAAGAAGATAGCGGACACACGTTAGCTTCTGATGTATCCCGTTATTTGGTTGTTAATCTCAAAAGACAACATACACAAGAATTATACAGCTCTCTCATTCCTGCTGATATAGAACTTACACCTCTTGTCAAAAAAATAAAACTATATATCACTGAACGTCTAACACAGCAGTCTGTTACCATAATAGAACTTGCAGAATTCGTCAATATGAGTGAACGAAACTTCTCAAGAGTATTCAAGAAGGAATCAGGGATGACACCAGGTGCTTTTAACGATTGTGTGAGAATAGAGAATGCCAAACGACTATTAGAATCCTCTGATATTCCTATTACAGAGATAGCTCATATGGTAGGTTATGCCTCAGATAATGTGTTTCGAAAAGCCTTTACTAAATTAGTCAAGATCATTCCTATGCATTATAGAACTGCTTTTCAATCTACTGTTAGTAATAAGTAACCAATAAACAACATCTTATAACAAGTAAACAACTAATATCGAAGACTACTTCGACAGCCATACTATTGTTTAAACCCAAAATAATAAAACGATGAAACAAACAAATCACCCTCTTAATGTAGCCTTTGTCATCTTTAACCAAGTAGAAGTTCTTGACCTTAATGGGCCTTTAGATGTATTCGTTAAAGCAAATGTACTTCACCCTAATGCGTATAATCACTACTTAGTATCTGCTACCAAAGAAGTTGTAAAAACAGAGAGTAATACGACTCATATCTTGCCACAATACAGCTTTGACGATTGTCCTACCCCAGATATAATCGTACTGCCAGGAGCTAATCCTGATATCGTGATGAATTATCTACAGGATCAGAACTTCCAAAATACGTATACCCATTGGATAGTAGCACAACATCAACAAGGTGCTATGCTATTCACTGTATGTACAGGTAGTTTATTATTAAGCAACACTGCTGTATTTGATTATTTGGAAGTAACAACACACTTTATGGCTATCGAGGCATTCACTCAAGCTAATCCAAAAGCAAAAGTAATCTCAGGAGTGCGATATATAGACCAAGGAAAAGTGTTAACCACTGCGGGTATCACAGCCGGAATAGATGGTGCCCTTTATTTAGTTAGTAAACAATTAGGTGAAGAAATAGGCAATACTATCAAACAGTTATTTGAATACAGAGGATAATTAAAAAGGCGATTCTAATTATAGAATCACCTTTTTTTATTTTACATTACTATCAAATTAGCGTAGTTCCATACCTACAGCTTTAGCAAAAGCACGTTGCTCAGCCATTACTTTATCTTCTAAATCACTTACTTTTTGAGTTGCCTCATTTACTTTATCGATAGCTTTGTTATATTTATCAACATTCGCATTAGACTCATCATTCTCGTCTAAAACAACAAAACCTTGATAAGCAGGAATTAAATCACTCTTCATCACTTTATACACTTCTAAAATAGAATTGTGAAACGCTTCTGCTTCCTTTGTTGGTTTTATTTCTTTAATAACCGTAGCACAACTATCAGTAAATGTCTCAAAAGTAGCTAATGTTTTTTGTTTTTCTTCAACTGTTCCTTTTTCAAGTGATCCTAACAGTTTTTCAGAACCTAATACATACTTGTCATACACAGTTACGATTTTATCATTTACATTGACATCACCACCACATGAGAACATTGTCAGTGCTATTACAGCACCTAAAATCATTTTTTTTCTTATCTAATTTTTATTTAATTTTTCAAAACAAGTTACCTACATCTCGCTTGCTAATTTCATATTTACAGCCTTCGCAAACTTCTTTTGCTCTGCAATTGATACGTCTTCAAGCTTTTCTATTCTATCATACACTAGGTCAACTAGATCTAAAACATCATAATATTTATATCTATTTTCCTCTGTATTAACCGACTCTTCCAACTTAAATGACTCTTTATATGCAGGTACTAACTCATCTTTGGCTAATGCATATAAATTAATTAAAGTCTGATGATAAACCTCTGCCTTAGGAACCGGAGTTATTTCATAAGTAACCTTAGCACAACTGTCTATTACTACTTCTAATCGTTGTAGTGATTCCCTTTTAAAGGATATCTCAACATCCTTACTCCAATCGTCTCTAAAGACATCCAATTGATTTCTGTAATGGACATAAGTAAGAGCTACTGACTCATTATAGTCATAATTCTTATCGCAAGAAAAAAACAGTAATAAAACCACTACTCCTAAAATCACTTTTTTCATTTGTACACTTATTTAATACTATTTATCAATCTAACACCTTGATGTTAATCTCCGTTACAAGCGCATTATACTGCCTATCCGCCTCTGCTTTTAACTGCTCGTACTTCTTATCCATTATCTCTAACTTCTCTGACAATTGTTGCTCAGCAGGAGTATAACTATTAGTCCGTTTACTCATATACATATTAATCCACTCTACTCTCATAGGGATGTATTCGTTCTTAGTAAACACGCATAACTCTAATGCTGATTTAGTAAATTCAGATGATTTCCGATCAGACTTCACTGTCTTAATATCTTCAATTGCATTATATAAAGTTATCTCATAATCTTGTATAACCTGTAATTGGACATTGAGATTATCAACCTTTATCATATTATCTAATCTCCAAAATTCTATTCTATTATAAGCGTAGATTACGGTCTTATAACCCCCTAAATTATCCTGACACGAGTACAAGCTAATCATCACTAAAAAACCTAATATCCGCTTCTTCACACTCAATTCTAACAATTGAACCTATTTTTAAAGAATTGCTTGAATACCTTAGCTTCTTCTTTCTGTGAAATAGCTAATTCATAACCACCTGTTAGATCAGCTATCTTAGAGTTTATCTCTGGTACTTGGAACTCTATACTCGTTTTATCTTTAAACTCGAATTTATAAACTACTCCAAATGATTTTAACTTAGCTTCTTTCAGACTGTCATTTGTTATGATAACAGAAGTACCATATCCTGTCAATTTAGAATCAATATCAGTGATGATAATCTCACCTGTATTCTTATTAAACGCTATCATATAATTATAATATGTAGTACGACTTGCCACTACATATGATGTCTGTTCTATAGCTTTACCATAAATAATCATATATTCATCTACTGAATCTCGATTAAGAATCTGTTTAAGAAATGACTTCATTGTTTCTTTAGTTCTCGTTACTTCCTCATTTGATGCAACGAATAATCCTTTAATCATATCAATAATACTTCCCATACGATTCTATCATTTAATTATTTAATTCATTATATTCTTTCTCAGTAACGTATTCATTAGGATTATTAGGATTGTAATAAATATAAATAGACTCCCCTACTTTTCAAGTCTTAAAACCCTCACTAAATTGTTTATTACGAAAAATTCTACCATTACTATTTTGGTTAAATACCACTTTGTACTACGTCCTAGTATCCCTCTTCTACGAGTAGTATGGGTATCTACTATCCTCGCTTCCGTCTTTACATCATCCCCTCCTATATAATCGAGATAAATAAACTTATAAACACATAAAGTCACAATAATAGCTATAGTAATGAACATCCCGCTATTCTTTGTATTACTCCTAATGCCTGTTTCTACATTTACAACTAAACATTACTTCTCACTTCCCACACCATACCTACACACTCAATATCAATCAATTAAATATACTTTTACACAAATTTAGCATAATATTTTAACATACTCATCATACTTTTACTAAACAATGTGGTACTAATCAATTCTATCGCTTGATATTTAAAATAAGTTATCTGTTAAAACTTTAAGTCAATACAGACTAGGTAAAAAAACACGAACTGCTTTTTTTATTTTACTATATTTATCTCCCTATTTGAGGCTTCCTCCCCCCCTTTTCAATCAACTTTTTTTCTAAAAACTCCTTATTTTAGGCTTAATAGGCAAATACTCAAAAAAAAGCTAATACTTTTTTTACACACCCTAAAAACATAAAACACTGTTTTTGAACACAATAACCATTTTTTAAGTTCTTTATGACTTTTTAAGTACACCTCTCAATTCCAATAAGAATCAGCATTCATGCAAAGTTGCTCGACAGTTGCTCGAGTATTAGCCGTAAATAGTCGCTCTGAGAAATATTAGTCGAGCAATGCTCCTCGTATTGATAGGTAATCTACGACTAACTGAGTATCGGGATTAAACAGGTGGAGAATGGAAGCTGGAGAAGTTTTGATTGTGGAAATACACAGCACAGATTATTCTGCCTATTAAAGGATTGTGTTTGCGTTGTGGAGCGCATAGTGATACGTTCATACTGTGTAGATACCGATAGGATGTGATTCTTCCTACATACTCTGCTCTCGCAGACTTTCTCAGGAAGACATAGATTGGGGCTATGTTGCGGGGCGTATAGTAATACACCAGTACCCCTGTAGATGTGGCTTGTGGAAAGACACGTGACGAATTATATATCTAACACATATTCAATTACATTCGCAAAAATATCAAGATATTTTAGGTGAGCGTATAGTGATACGCCCATACCATTGTAGATATACGTTGTCAAAATACCTTCTGCCAAAGGCAAACAATTCTTAATTTTTAATTCCTAATTATACTTAGTCGTATCGGATAGCCTTAACAGGGCTGATCTTAGAAATTAGATATGAAGGGATTAATAGTACTAAGAATGCGATTAAGATAACTCCTGCATTTAATAGGAATACATCTGTAAAGCGGATTAATACTGGTGCTTCTCTTACGTAATAAGAAGTTGAATCAAGTTTGATAAATCCGAAGTACTGTTGTGTATATAATAATCCTAGTCCGATGATGTTTCCATAAAGGAGTCCTTTGACGATTAGGTAAGTTGCATTATATAGGAATATCTTGCGGATAGTCCAGTTATTAGCTCCCATTGCTTTAAGGATACCGATCATCTGTGTGCGTTCTAATATCAATACCAGGAGTGCAACGATCATATTAATAGAAGCGACAGCTACCATAATAATGATAATCACCATAATATTAAAGTCAAACATATCTATCCAACTAAAGATATTACTGTATTTATCCACTATAGTTTTGCTGTCTACTGTGGAAGGAAGATTGATATAAAACTCTTGTCCCTTTTGTTGTATCTGATCAAAGTCGTTTAGTACTACTTCGAAGCCACCTACTTCATTAGGTTGCCATCTATTTAAACGTTGAACGTGTCTTATATCTCCTATTACGATATTCGCATCAAACTGCTGTAAGGCAGAATTATAGATACCAACTATCTCGAATTGGCGTACATTGGGTACTTTATTCCCCCACTCTTTCATAAAGTATGTAGTGACCTTATCACCTACCTTAAAGTGCATACGATCTGCCATATACTGAGACAGTAATACTTCATTACTCATCCCTGCAGATGGCTTAGGTAGTCTTCCTTCTATCACATAATCTTTTAGTTCATTAAGATCATATAGCGAATCAACTCCTTTATATATAATTCCTTCAAAGGAAGTCTCTGTTCTTATAATCCCTGCTTTAGAGGCGTACTTCTGTATATTCTTAACTCCTGTAATGTTCTTGATATCTGGAGAATTCATTATCTGAGCATCTATTGGCTTTAGGGTGATATCAGTAATATTACTATCATAGTTAGTAATTATGACGTGACCACTAAAAGCTGAGATTTTATCTCTAATTTTGTATTTTAAACCGAGTCCTGTCGCTACAGATATCAGCATCATTATCATCCCTAATGCAATAGCAGTTATGGCAATTTTAATAATTGGTGCAGATACACTACTTTTATAGTTCTTAGTAGTGACTAATCGTTTGGTTATAAAATATTCTAATTTCAAAGTAAATATGATATCAAATTCAATGTTCAAAAATACATTTTTATTCTTAGTATGTCTATTAGCATTCGGTGTTAATTTAAAAACTTATGCTAAAACAGCAACTTTAAAACAAAAAAGCGAACAGACTATTAAGGTCGGTGCTGAGCGTATCTCAGAATATGCTAGCCTGCTTAAGAATAAAAACGTAGGTGTACTCACTAATCAGACAGGTGTAGTGAATAACGCACAAGGTACGTATACATCAACTGTTGATTTCTTATTAGAAAACAAGGTGAATGTAAAGAAGATATATGCTCCTGAACACGGATTTAGAGGAACTGCTGATGCAGGTGAATTAGTGAAAGATGGAAAGGATACGAAGACAGGATTGCCTATTATATCACTGTATGGAAATAATAAAAAGCCGTCTGTAGATCAGTTAAAAGAAATAGATGTAATGTTTTTTGACTTACAAGATGTGGGTGCTAGATTCTATACGTATATCTCTTCACTTCACTACCTAATGGAAGCCTGTGCAGAACAGAACATACCTGTCATTGTACTAGACAGACCTAATCCTAATATTAGTATTATAGATGGGCCAACGTTAGAGATGAAGAATAAGAGTTTCGTTGGGATGCATCCTATCCCTGCTATGCACGGAATGACAATAGGTGAGTATGCTAAGATGATTAATGGAGAGAAGTGGTTAGCTAATGGGGTACAGTGTGACCTTACTGTTATCCCATGTGAGAATTATACTAGAGAAATGAGTTATTCTCTGCCTGTTTCTCCATCTCCTAACCTACCGAATGATCAATCTATCAACTTATATGCTAGTCTATGTTTCTTTGAGGGAACAAACGTCAGCTCTGGTAGAGGGACTAACTTACAGTTTCAAATATATGGTTCTCCATTCTTAACGAATATGCCATACCAATTCACTCCTCAGTCTAATGCAGGTGCAAAAGATCCGATGAACAAAGGGAAACTGTGCTACGGTGAGAATTTGTCAAAAGAAAAAAAAGTGACGAAGATAGAATTAAAGTGGTTGCTTAAAGCGTACAAAAACTCTACTAATAAAGACAAATTCTTCACTAACTTCTTTGTTAAACTAGCAGGTACAGATAGCTTAAAAGCGCAGATAATAGCAGGTAAATCAGAAGACGAAATACGCAAGACTTGGCAAGGTGGTTTAGACAAATTTAAACAAACTCGCAAGCCTTACTTACTTTATACTAACTAATACTTTACACTACTAAGTGGCTAAGAAGAATACTAAATTAATATCGCGTAAAGCTTTTATGGCAATAGGAATAGCAATACTTCTTATTACCATAAGCGCTATATATATATTAAGTTCTTCGATTAACAAGAGTAATGAGTCTACTTATAAATATATCACTTCTAAGAATTTTAATCAAAAACTACGTTCGTTAGATTTAGAGTTTAAGAAAATAGACTCTCATCTAAACTCTCTAGACTACATCACTAAAAGCACATCTATAGATCAATTACCTCTAAAATATGAGGTACTAAATCAAATGTACAATTTAGACGGTGTAGTATCTCTTAACTGGTATTTTAGAGTTAATGCAAACAATGAAATCATTGATGCCTATGTCGGCGAAGGTCAAAAAAACGAAAGGGATCATATATTCGAGCAAACTATCTTAGCTCATCCAAGTCATTCTAAGAAGAATACTTTCATAGAAAAGAACGGATATCAATATTGGTTAATGTATCACAGTATACCTACGGCTAATAACGAACGTATTATCTATGGTATTGTCGTAGATATGTCTCTCTTCCATAAATATCTCACTAATATAGATGTGACTACACCTAACTACGCCTATATATTCACTAGAGATGGACTATGTATATATCACCCTGAAGATAGTCTAATGGGGAAAAATGTTTTTGAGCTCAGTAATTTCTCTGTCCAAGATACTATTAAGACTACTGACGCTGCTAATCCACCAGTGGTTAATTCGGAGTACCTTAATTTAGAGGTATTCAGATTTATTAGTCCTTTTAAATCTGAAAACTTCTCAGGTTATATCACGATAAACTTCCCTAAGTTTAATGTAGATGATAACATTAAACCTATTAGAACCAATACGATATTAATCTTTATTACTACTGTAACTATACTCTTATTGCTATTTTACATCTTTAGTATGGCAAATAAAAAAGCATATTTAGAGAAAGAATTGTTAGCTGTAGAGAATGAAAAAATTGTAAAGGAAAAAGCATTGATTCAATTACAACAATTAAAGAATCAGATTAACCCACACTTCTTATTTAATTCGCTTAACTCGTTATATATGTTAATCGATTTAGAACCTGAAATTGCCCAAAAGTTTACATTGAATTTAAGTAAAACTTACCGTTACTTAATAACACCTCCTGAAGAGAACATTGTAGATCTTGACAGTGAGATAGACTTTATCGATAAATACATAACGTTACAAAAAACGCGATTCACAAAAGAACTAAACTTTAAATTAGTTGATAATCGTTCAGAAAAAATAGTTAAAAAAATCCCCTTCTTAGGGTTGCAAATTTGTGTAGAAAACGCTTTAAAGCACAATATTGCTACGATAGAACAACCGCTCACTATAGAGATAATTATCGATGATAATCTAGTTGTTATCACAAATAACTACCAACCTAAAAAGTCTGAAATCGGAAGTGAACATTTTGGTATAAAATACTTAGCATCAATATATAACTATTATAATGTATCAGGGTTTAAGACAGTTTGCGAAGAAAGAGAATTTGTTTGCATATTGCCTTTGATCAAATGTTAAAATTATCCACTCACTCCCCTATTCCATCCATTCACTCCCAAAAATTTTAAGCATACGATTAAGTCAACTAGTTTTATACTGACTTAATAATAACTTAACATAACAATGGATAAAAACACGGTTAAACTAAGTATCAGTGCTTTAATATTTTCTTACTGTCTGACACAGGTACCACCTGCTTATGCAGCTAAGAAAAAAACTACTCCAAAAACTGAAAAAACAGTAACCACAGAGAAAGACTCTACAGATAGCAAGAAAAACAACTATGCAGACTTAATTAAAAAAGGAGTCTATAGTAAAGGAATGTTTAATACAATCCAAGTTAAGACTGATATCTACTTTGAGATCCCTGACAGTCTACTAAACCGTCAATTCTTAATTGTTAATAAACTATCTCAAGTTCCATTAGAAGTTAATGATGCTGGTGCTAATACTGGTATGAACTATGAGAATAAACTGATCACATTTCACAAAGATACAATTGCAAAAAAAGTATGGGTTAAAACAATCACCCCAAGAGTTTCTTCTCCTGCTAATGATGCAATCACAAAATCAGTAAAAACAAACTTTATAGAATCTGTATTAGAGGTATTCGATATCGAAGCTCAAAATCCAGACTCTACAGCTACTGTAATTAAAGTAAACAAAGTATTTGATGGAAATCAAAAAAGTTTTAACGACGTCTTAAATGGATTAGGCTTACCTACATCCGTTAAGACTAATCTATCTTATATAGAAGGAGTTAAAACGTTTCCTGAGAACTTAGTTGTAAAATCTTTACTAACTACAAGTGTGAATGAAGGTTCAGGTGAATTACCTGTTTCTTTAGGAATCACAAGTAACATTGTCTTATTATCTGAGAAGCCTATGCAACCGCGTATAGCTGATAAGAGAGTAGGATACTTTACAGAAAAACATTGGTTCTTTAGCGATGCACAACACAAGATGAAAGAAGAAGAATTCATCACGAAGTGGCGCATGGAACCAAAAGAAGAAGATATAGAGAAATATTTAAGAGGCGAATTAGTTGAGCCCAAAAAACCAATCGTTTACTATGTAGACCCTGCTACTCCACCCCAATGGAGATCTAAGATCATGGCAGGGGTACACGATTGGCAAGTAGCATTTGAGAAAGCTGGTTTTAAGAATGCTATTATCGCTAAAGAACCTTCTGAAGAAGATAAAGACTTTGATATAGATGATGTACGCTACTCAGTGATTACTTATGCTGCATCACCTAAATCTAATGCGATGGGGCCTGCCGTTATAGATCCTCGTAGTGGTGAGATAATCGAGTCAGATATTATCTGGTGGCATAACGTAATGACATCAGTTCATAGCTGGATGCGCATACAGACAGGACCTATAGATCCTAGAGCTAGAGCCAACAAGTTTACAGATGAGCATATGGGAGAAGCTATTCGCTTTGTATCATCTCATGAAGTAGGCCATACTTTCGGACTAAAACACAATATGGGATCATCATTTGCATTCCCTGTTGAATCTTTGCGTTCAAAAGAGTTTACAGATAAAATGGGTGGTACAGCTCCTTCTATTATGGATTATGCTCGTTACAACTATGTAGCACAGCCAGGTGATGGAGTAACAGCGATAACTCCACAGATTGGTCTATATGACAAGTATGCTATCGAATGGGGATACCGTTGGTACGCTACTCAAGAAGAGGAAAAGAAAGCATTGCGTACAATGATAGAAGATCATCAAGATGATCCTATGTACTTCTACGGAGAGCAACAAAGTTCATTAAATATCGTAGACCCACGTTCTCAGTCAGAGGATTTAGGAGACGATGCGATGAAAGCAAGTGAATACGGTCTAAAAAATTTAAAGATAGTTGTAAAAAATATTCTTCCTTGGACTTACGATGAAGGAGAAGATTACTACGAAGCTGGGAAGTTATATATGGGAGCTATTGGTCAATGGCAGATGTATAACCAACATGTATTAAACAATATCGGAGGGGTTTATTTAAACCATGCAGTATACGGAAACAACAAAAAAGCATACGAGCCTGTCCCTTTCGAAACGCAAAAAAGAGCAGTAGAATATTTAGCAAAGAATGCTTTGCAGATTCCTACATGGTTGTTCTTTAATGAGGTTATTGAGAATACATACAGCTTAAAAGATTCTCCTGTAGGTCCATTTGAATATTCACCATATTCATTAGCGAGAGAATTACAGTACTCTACGTTATACTACACTTTAATGGATGAACGCTTATTGCGCCTATTAGAGAATGAAGTACAACAGGTACAATTAGGTAAAGAGAAAAACTTCACTATAAATGATTTGTTTTCAATGCTTAATAGTGAGATTTTTGCACCCACAAAAAAAGGTAAGGCATTATCTATTTTTGAACGTATGACGCAAAAGAACTATGTTGATGCGTTGATTATTGACGTAAACAAGTTGTTTGAGAAAACAAGCAAAAAAGGTTTACTGACTGCACATTCTCTACAATTCCCAACACTGTGTAACCACATAGAAGAGGAGAATAAGTTGAGAAATATTAATTACACTGTAATGAAAAGAGTATCAGAAGTTACTTCTTACAAAAAAGGTGAATTAATGAATATTAAAGATACATTGACAAAAAAGAAAAACAGTGGAGATAAAGCGACACGAGCACATTACTTAGATCTAATTAATAGAATCAACGAAGCTTTAAATCTATAGAAATAAACTAACCCCAATTATTTTAAAGGAAACATGAAAAAACTTTTCCTCCTTTTCTCACTCCTTACTATTTCTCTTGCCTTTGCGCAAGAGAAAAGAGTGATCACTGGTCTTGTTCAGGATAGCACTGACAAGCTAGGATTACCAGGTGCTTCAGTAATAGTAGAGACACAGACTGTCTCTAATGCTACTACTCAAGCTGGTATCGTAGAAAGTACTAGTATTGGTACTATGACTGACTTCGATGGTAACTTCACTTTAGAAGTTCCAAAAGACACTAAGAGTATCCGTATTAGCTTTATCGGATATGAATCAAAACTTATTACTTTAGGTGCTAAAGGAAACTATATAGTAACTTTAGGTGCTGATCCAGACGTACTAAACGAAGTAGTTATCACTGGTTATCAGACAATCGAAAAAAGAAAGCTTACATCATCAGTAGCTCAAGTGAGTATGGCCGAAATCAACCAAACTGGTGTTGCTAGTGTGGATCAAATGCTTGCTGGACAAGTAGCAGGTATGGCTGTAATGAACCAAACTGGTGCTCCTGGTGCCCCTGCTAAGATTAGAATACGTGGTACTGCTTCATTGAATGGACCACAAGATCCTTTATGGGTTCTTGATGGTATGCCTTTAGAAGGAACAGATGCTCCTAAATTCAATGATAGAGAAAACTTAGATCAATTACAAAATTTCTCTATCGCAGGATTAAACCCAGATGATATCCAAGACATTACAATTCTAAAAGATGCTTCAGCTACTGCTATTTACGGAGCTAGAGCGGCTAATGGAGTAATCTTAGTAACAACTAAGAAAGGGAAGAAAGGTGATATGAAAGTGAACTTCACTGCAAACACTTTTGTGAATGAAAGACCTGACTTCAAGAAATTAAACTTAATGAACTCGAATCAAAAAGTTGATTTAGAATTAATGTTAGCAGGTAGATCTGATATCTATAATGATCGATCTAATCAAGGTGAGGTAATGCGTATTTTGAATGGAAGTAATGAATTAGATATGTATAGAAACGGTGGATTTGATGCATTATCTTCTGCTACACAAGCTTCTATTAACAACCTTAGAAAAACAAATACAGACTGGGGTAAAGAAATTTACCGCCCAACATTTAACCAACAGTATGGTCTAAGTTTATCTGGTGGTAATGATATAAATGATTACTACTTCTCATTAGGATACTTTAATGAAGAGGGGACAACTATAGGTACAGGATTTGAACGTTTCAACCTAACATTTAAAGATAATTACCAAGTAAGTGATAAACTTAAAGTAGGTGTTGCTTTATTTGGAACACATTCTACAAAGAAAAACTTTGTCGCAGATAACGATTCTAGCCCAGTAAACTATTCTAGAAATGCTAACCCTTACTTATCACCTTACAATGCAGATGGTAGTTATATGTATGACAAAGACATAAGTGGTTTTGATGACAAATATGTTCCATTTAACTTTGCTGAAGAAAGAGCTAATACTAGCTATGAATTAGTTAATAAATCTTTTAAAGCAGTATTTGATTTAGAATATCAACTATTCAATGACTTAAAATTAACATCACAATTAGGTCTTCAATTAGATAAAAGTGATACTGAAAAAATCTTAGGTAAAGAAACCTATGCTACACGTAAATTCAGAGAAGGAACCAGATATTGGGATAGTGCTTCTAAACAGAATAAATATTTCTTACCTGATGGAGGTATTATAGAGAATTTTAATGATGATAGTTTCCAATACAACTGGAAAACACAAGCTACTTATAACGCAATCTTCAACGATATGCATGAGGTAGATGTGATGGCTGGTATGGAAATCAGAAAAACAGACCAGACTATTATCAAGTCAAAAGGTTTTGGTTATGATGAACATACATTGACAACTAAGCCTCTTATCTTCCCTAACGGAAGTACTGCTGTTAATAATAAAATATACGAACAATACAAAAAGTCTGTAAACGAAAATGCTTATGCATCGTTCTTTGCAACTGCTTCTTATACATTCAATAGAAAATATACTGTATTTGGAAGTGTACGTGCTGATGGATCTAACTTATTTGGGGTAGACCCAAAATATAGATATGTACCACTATGGGCTGTGTCTGGATCTTGGGATGTGACTAGAGAGAAGTTTATGGAGAACTTAGATTTCGTAAGTAATCTACGTTTGCGTGCTTCTTATGGATTACAAGGAAATATTGATAGAAGTACATCACCTTTCTTAGTTGGAGAATACAATACAGTAACAATACTTCCAGGTTACCCTGAATCAAATATTCAGATTTTAGGTGCACCTAATGGAACATTGCGTTGGGAAAAAACAACGAATACAAACGTTGGTTTTGATTTAGGATTATTCAAAAATAAAATCTCTATTGCTGTAGATGCTTATAACAGAAAAAGTACTGATTTAATTGGTTTAAGAGCACTTCCTTTAGAGACGGGATTTGAATGGACAAATATGAACTGGGCTCAAGTAACGAATAAAGGATATGAGATCGCTATTACAACTAGAAATATCTCTACACCTGATTTTTCTTGGACTACAACGTTCAACTTCGCACGTAATAAAAGTAAAGTTGATAAGATTCAGATCTATGATACTGAAAGGTTACCATCAAGAGAAGGATTGCCTGTTAACTCTGCATTTGTTATCAAAACAGCTGGCTTAGATGATAAAGGAAATTTACTTTTCTGGAAAGATGGTGCTAAAGTAACAGGAAAAGATTTCTTCAAACTATATGATCCTATGGCAGACATCATGCCAGGGTATATGGTAGCATCTACATTAACAAATGAAGAATATAGAGACCTTTATACTTATGCTGGTGATAGAGATCCTAAATTTACAGGAGGGCTTATCAACACAGTAAGAATCAAAAATTTTGATCTAACAGTGTCTGCTGCTTTTAACCTAAAACAAATGGTTACAAAGAATCCATCATACGCAGCGGCTAAAATAGATCCAGGTAAGAATTATACAACTGAGATATTAGATATTTGGTCACCTACAAATCCAAATGGTACATTACCTGGAATTATTGCTGATGATTACAATGGAAATTGGGGAGCTGATAATGATAATTGGATGTTAGCAAAATGGTTTGACGGTGCAGATTATGGAACTGCTTATAAAAGTTTAGACATCTGGACTAAAGAAGTTAGTTACATCCGTATTAGTAGTATTCGTTTAGGATATACACTTCCTAAGGATCTATTGAAAAAAATGAGAATAGACAATGTACGTTTCACTGTAGAAGGTCGTAACCTATTTGTGTTTGGAACAAATTACAATGGTTACTTTGACCCAGAAACGTATGGAAATATCTATGCTCAACCAATCCAAAAGTCATTTACTTTAGGATTAAATGTTACCTTTTAAACTTGATTAATCATGAAAAAAATTATATTAATACTTAGCGGTCTTTTCTTGGGATTATCAGCAGTTAGTTGTGATGATTTCTTAGATATAGAACCTCAAGGAAAAATTATCCCTAAAACGGTAGAAGATTTTAGAAACGTAATGTCATCTGCTTACAACAAGTATCCATCTCATAAATCTCTTACTAACTTCAGAACTGATGAAGTTAAGATCACAATGGATGAGGGAAGCACAAATTTCTTGAGTGTTAAAGATACCTATACTTATCAAGATGTTAACCCTTCTAAAGACGCTAAAAGTTATGGATATATACAATTCTATGAATCTATTTTCGCAGCAAGTCAAACTATTAGTAGTGGTTCTCAAACTATGCAACCTGGAGATCAGAAAGAACAACTATTAGGTGAAGCTTATGGATTAAGAGCATTAGCATACTTTGATTTAACTAATCTATATGCTAAACCTTATGATAAGAATACAGCTAGTACAGCATTAGCTATTGTACTACAAAATGAGATTGATATCGAAAATCAAAAGCCTAAGTCTACAATGGCAGAAGTGTATGCTCAAATTCATTCAGATATAAACAATGCTAAAAAGCACTTGAAAGTAACTATCTATGAAGAGGGTAAAAACTATCGTTTCACATTAGCAGCTATTTATGCTTTAGAAGCTAAAGTTAATCTTTATCAAAAAGATTATGAGGCAGCTTTAGTAAGTGTAGATAAGGCTTTACAATACAAAAGTGAATTACAGAATCTAAATAAGGATACTAAAACATCAGTAGCTAGTTTTAAATCAGTGGAGTCAATCTTAGCTTTAGAAGAAGTATTAACTTATGATATGAGAACTACAGCTTTGTTATCAGATGAGTTATACAACACTTATGATAAAGAGAATGACCTACGTTTTAATGCTTCTTTTGAACTAGCGAAAGGATCTTATATTAGTAAAAAAACAGGTACAGGTGAGATGAAAGCATCTTTCCGTACATCTGAATTATATATGATAAAAGCAGAAGTATTAGGTCACTTAAACAGACTAGCTGAAGCTAAGAGTACAATAGAAAAATTGATAGTTAGTAGATACAAGCCGGAAGCTGCTGCGAAAGTTTTACAGCAACTTTCAGGTTTGGATCAGAAAGGATTTATCACTTTTATCTTAGATGAGAGAAATAAAGAATTTGCTATCGAAGGACACAGATGGTTTGACTTAAGACGTCTAAACCAAAAACAAATTGTACACAAATTTGGTAATGACACGTTCACTCTAGCAGAAAATGACTTGAGATATACGTTGCCATTCCCTAAAGAGGCAAGAGAAAACAACCCAAATCTATAGTCTTAGCCAGACTCATAACTGAAAAAAGCCACTCGAATCGAGTGGCTTTTTTAATATCCCTCAAGATTAATAAAGCTTCCCTAACTGAGGAACTAAAGAAAAATATAGATTCAATTATATTTTATACTTTTGTAAAAATTCCCACCACATGAAAGTTGCCATAGTTGAAGACGAGTCTTTAGCGTCAAATTACCTAAAATCATTGCTTCTAAAGCAAGATTACCTAACTATAGAAGAGATAACTATACTATCTTCTGTAAAGGAAGCTACTGCTTTCTTTTTGACAAATAAGGTTGACTTGATATTTATGGATATTCACTTAGGAGATGGTAAAAGTCTAGAGATATTCGAGCATATAGAGATCAAATCTCCTATCATATTTACCACAGCTTATGACTCTTATGCCATTCATGTGTTCAAACAATTTACTATAGATTACATCCTTAAGCCATTTACTAGTGAAGAGCTTGGTGATGCCTTAATAAAGTTTAAAGAGATCAGTAAGCAGTTTGAGATCACCCCTACATTAGACAGTTTAATAAAGATAGAAAACGATGAAGATACAAGTATTAAAGATCGCTTCTTAGTAAATAATGGGCACAAACTAAAGTCAATAGAAAATGACCAAATAGCTTACTTCGTAGCATCAGGAAAGCACTTATTCTTACATACATTTGACAACAATTCTTATATCTATGATGATACAATAAAGGATATCATTAACAAACTAGATACTAAAACGTTTTTTAAAGTTAATCGAAAGTATATCATTAACATTAAATCTGTATCGGATATCATCAAACACAATAGTCAAAAGATAGAGTTAAAGATCACTCCTGATCCTGAAGATGATGCGCCTATATTAGTTAGCAAGAACCAGATATTAGACTTAAAAACATGGTTAGGTTAAACCAAGAATCAGCGTTAACCAAATACTACAAAACAATTTTAATTCATAGCTCATTCACTAATTCTAAAATCATACTAGAGCATTCTTTAATCAGTAATTCAGACCTATTTTGTATAATTACTTTTCGTTTACCTGTCTATCACTTATTCTAGTTTAAAACTTTCTCATTCCTTTAAGATAATTCAGTGTGTTATTTTGTTATATTTGAGATAACCTAAATTAAAAAACAAAATACTATGGACTTTGGAGATCGTCTTATCAACTTCGTTGATAGAATTCTTGACCTATTTAATGCTATAAAGGGATATTTAGATAATGCAGTAGCATTCTTTGAAAGATTAAAAGATAAAATACTTGAGCTATTAGAATACTTCACAGATACAATAGAAGATATCACAGATGATAGTTTACAAGCATTAGAAGAAGAATATACTTTTATTTAACACATTAATCCTATATTCCGCGCTCGCCCAATACTGCGAATAAACTCTACTTCACATCTCTTTCATTTCTTCTAAAACCATACTATAGTATGCTTTTTTTATAAATTCAGAGCTGTTTTGTATAATTTACTCTCGTTAATAGGTCTATCGCGTATTCTAGGTTAAATCTGCGACTATAGTTTACTACAGATTTAAGGAAAACACTTTTATTACTTAACTACTATTCTCTTCTTCATCTCCTCTACTACTTCATAGGCAGCGGGGCAGATAGCTACATTTTTAAGTGTGAGGTTTGATATCTGATTAAACTTCTTGCGATCTGTATGTGGATATTCGCGACAAGCTTTTGGGCGAACGTCATAAATCATACAGTAATTCTCATTATCTAAAAATGTACAAGGAAGACTTTGTAAAACATAATCACGATCCTCATCAATATGTAGATACTTATCTATAAATTGTTGGGGTTTCATTTTTAAATGCTTTGCTACACGCTCTATATCTGCATTGGTAAACAGTGGACCAGTAGTCTTGCAACAATTAGCACAACTTAAACAATCAGTACGTTTAAATACTGCATCGTGTATATCTTGCATTTGATAATCTAAATCCTTAGGGGCTTTCTTTTTTAATTTATCGAAATACTTTTTGTTTTCATTATGCTTATCTTTGGCCAACTTAGGAAGTTGTGAAAGTATTTTATCCATCTCTATCATTTTGTGTGCAAAATTACAACAACTCTTCTTTAATTTTAAATGAAAGATAAAATAATGAAAGACCTTTTAGGAAAAGCTATCTTAGATTTTCAAACCAATAACAACCCACAAAACGTAATCACAGAAACAGACATTTCTGAAGCTGAAGAAATGGATATCACTTATCTATTCAGATCCTATAAGCAAATGCCTAAGATTGAACAAAAAGCGCTTAATTTAGCTCAAGGAAAGATCCTTGATGTCGGTTGTGGAGCAGGTGCCCATGCTATTTACTTACAAGAAAAGGGATTTGATATCAAAGCAATTGATATCTCTAAAAACTCAGTTGAAGCGTGTAAATTAAGAGGGATTACAAATGTTCACGTAGAAAACATCCTTGATATAAAAGACGAGAAATATGACACTATATTACTCTTAATGAATGGTACAGGAATATTCGGTCGTTTAATACATACAACTAAATACCTACAACATCTAAAAAGTTTATTAACTCCAAGAGGTCAGATCCTTATTGATAGTTCTGATTTAATCTATATGTTTGATGAAGACGAAGATGGTGGTAAATGGATACCAATGGAAAACAAAGACTACTATGGCGAACTAACTTTCACAGTAGGGTATAAAGGAGAAGTTGATGAGCCACTTGAGTGGTTATATTTAGATTATAATACTCTTCAAAATGCAGCTCACGCCAATGGCCTAAATTGCGACCTTATCACTGAAGGAGAAAACTGTGATTACTTAGC
>JBOFGJ010000376.1:0-5834 GCA_051649065.1 Flavobacterium sp.
GTTTACTCTCGCAATTGTTTATCTCATTACGGGTTACATTACACAAGATTTTTTAAATAGTATTTTAAGTTTTATTAATAATATAAGAAAGATTGACTACTTCTTATATTTAGAGGTTGAATTTTCTGATTCAACCTCTTTATCGAAGATCTGTATATATTCTATAAAGAGTAATTATTCCTTTGTTATTGCATTTTAATTGCAATCTTTTATAAAAGAGTCCGAAACAATACTTTTTAAGTATAATTTCATATTCATTCGATGTAATCTTTTTTGCTGTGCTATTATAAAGAGCTTCTGTTTCCTCTAATGTTTTACCTATTAGCGACATACTCTAGTTTTAATTAGTTCAAATTTGATTTTTACATTTTGGTGCTTCAAAATTACCTTTTGCGTTAAATAGGTTTTTAGTTTTTTCATAGGTTATGTAGTTTATTTTATACTAAAAATAGTTTTTTCCATTTTGCAACTGTATTTCGACTTAATCTAAAATGATTTGCTAATTGAGAATTATTGAGACCTTTTTCCTTTTGGTAATCTAAAATCTTCAAAATATCTGATTTTTTATAGGAACGAAATTTCTTACTATCATTAATAATTCCTTTGCCAAATATTTTTGCATTTATTTCTATAACGTCTACAATTGAGAGCGTTGTTTTATTAAGAATATTTTCACATGCATTTCTTTTTTCAGGATATTTTCTATCTAAAATATCTTTAAAAATTTGTTTATAATTAGGGCTTGATTTTTCCATATTCTTTTTTTAACTTTTATTCTTATTACTCCATCGTTATTAAAATATGTAAAGAGTTTTTCTACCTAACAAAAATTTGTAATCCGTATTACTAATCATAGGTACTATATATTCTATTCCCAAATATTATATTCTGAGTGATATTTACTATATCTCAAGATGTTCTTTATCTCTATTTTGGTTTTGTTTTGAAACAAAGAAATCGTTTGTTGATGACGAATTATTTTTATCATTTTTTTGATCAGATTTTGATACTGTAAAATGAAATTGGACTATACCTTATTTGGTATATTTACTTACCCATTTATATAGAGTCGTTTTTGGAATCCTGTAACGATCCATTATTTCATTTTTTGTCATCTGTTTTGTTTCTAATTGTTCTAATATAAATTCTATGATTTCCTTTGTATAGATATTTTTACGAAACTGTGGAAGACTAGTTTGTTTCTTTATCCTATCTTTCGGTTTGTCCGCTGCTATTGATGCATACAAAATAAGATGTTGAGAGTATAATCTAAAAAAATCATATTCTAATAGTTTACTCCATTTTAGTAAAATCTCTGTATCCAATATTTTTGATTCATACATTTTCTTTATTCTCCGTTCATCACAATTTATAAAATTGCAGATGCGACCTATCTCTATTTCACTTTCTACAACAGCTTTTTGAATAACCGATCCAATATGGATATCTTTATAATTATCATTCATTATTTCTAAATGCTTATTTTTTTGATAAAGCAGTCTTTATAAAAAGACTGCTTTATTCTACTTATTTCCAGTAACTCCAATTTGTACCATCGTACACAGCTAGAGTATCTGATGTTGTATCATACACTATATTACCTGCAACAGGACCTATTACAGCTGTATTAGGATCAGCTACTTTAGGTAGAACTAATGTTCTGGTTTCTGATTCTAAAACCAAAACACCTGGTTTACTACTGGTTTCTGCTCCAATAATAATCCCTTGTTTGTTAACAGATTCTCCTGTGCTCACATAAGGGTTTAGTTTACCTCCTTCTTGAGATGCGTCTAACTTCGCTGAAAGAGAGGTCCAACGATCATTTGTACTAGTTCTTCCTTCTCGAACTTCCACCTCTTTAGTTGCTACATTGAATATGAATGTTCCGTTTACAGCATCTGTAGGAGCTGTAGTAACAGAAGGCAAAATAATACCTCTAAGATTTGTAGCTTCATCGCCAAATTCTAATAATACACTATTATTTGTAACGCTACTTTTTCCGATAGCTACTTGAGCTGAAACAGCTACAGAAGCAACAAAAATCACTGTTACTAACATTTTAATCGCTAATGTTTTATTTATACTCATTTTATTTATCTTTTATTTTGAGATTGACTATCTCATTGTTTTGTTGTTAATAGTAACTAGAGAAAAGCATTTGGTAAAATAATCAGTTTTTACCAAGATTACTTTTCTTATCAAAAAAAATTATGAAAAATTCTTATTCGTTACAACCTCTTTCCAAACAGTTCCATCCTTTTCTTGAAGGATCAATCAATGGGGATTCACCTCTGTACAATTGGACACAATTTTCTGTTGTGTTGTAAATAAGCATTCCTTCAACCGCTGTAAGTGCGTCTCGTTGAGTTGTAGTCATATGAGGAATTACTAAACCAGCATTTGAACTTTCTAATGCGATATACCCATTTGGTACAACTTCTGGCCATCCCGAAGTTACATTTGCTTTTGTTGAAACTCCTACATTCGTACGAACTGATGAGGTACCTGAAGCAGCTGGTTTAACACATGCACAAGCAACCGTCTTTTCTCCATAACCAATTCCTTCCATAGCTGTAGATCCAGTAACAAGCTGAGAAACTATTACTGTATTTGTTGTATTTACATTCCAACTTACTTGATTAAGGCTAGCACCACCAATTAACTTCAAAGGCTCTAGAGCTGATGTTACATTTCTTCTACCCAAAAGTCTTGTATTTCCGTTTGGATCTATTTCTATACGTAATACTGGTGTTTTTGGCGTTGTATTTTGTCCATTTATAGCCCAGATAGATGGTATACCATTCGTTCCATAGGCTGCATCATCTGATGCGAAAACAACATTTGCCGTTGTAATTCCTGGCTGATTAGCAAAATATAATTCCTGATTAGCCAAATCACCACCATTGATAAGCATATTAAATGAATCATCTAAATCATATATATCTAATGTAAAACCTTGGTCTGCACCTGCAGGCTGTGTAAAGGTCTTACTGATTCTACCATTAACAACAGGTTCGGTTGTAGCATCCATACTGAAATCTTCTCCTAATACAGGCTCTGTACATTTTGCCTCTTCAAAAATATCGACTGGTACTACACAAGATGGTACACCTGCTTTGTTTTCGAAGTACATTATATCATCAATCAATGTATGCCCAAAAGTTATACGGTTACCACGAATTTGGATATCCATTGTTTTTCCTGTAAAATCCATTGTTCCGATATTAATAGCTGCTTTTAGTGGTACCCAACCAAAAGAAACTGCTCCTGGTCCTGGTAGCGGATTATCTGCTTTTAACTGTGCTGACGCATATACTTTACCAGTATTACGGTCTACCAAATCCATGTACATATAATCTGTGTTAGCCGTATAGTTTACATACGAGAACAATTGTAATGTATATGTTTTACCCATCTCTGGCTTAACATCATCAATTCTATAAAATGGTCGAAGACCTTGAGATTGAGACACATTACCCTTTACAAGAAAAGCAGCACCGTTTAAATGACCCGACATATCTAGTACATTTAGAACAGAAGGATCTGCTGGGTTGTCCCAAGGATAGGTATTTGTCCAGTCATATACTTGTGGATATGATTGTCCAGATACCCAATGTGGTGCTATTGCAGAAGAACCGTTTACAGTAGTATTGTCTGTAAACGAACGTGGATCCCAACCAAGTCTAACAAAAGCAGGCGGTACTACTGCATAGCTACCATCCCCAATATGAGAATCGAAATACTTGATAGGACCAGAAGGTGTAGCTCCAACACCAGTTGGTAAGTGAGTTCCAATATAATTAGGATCATATAACGGATCGTTGTAACCTGGTGAAAAACGGTAACCGTTGGTAATAGCACCTCCATTAGAGGTTAACGTAGATGATAATATATTAGGTTGATTCACCCACGGGATTCTACCGTCTTTAACTAATGGAGATGAAGTGTTAAAATTCTGATAGTGAATAACTCCAGCGTTATAACTAGCTCCTTCATCATATATATAATCCATCATACAATCTTGTAAGATGAAAATACTAGCACTACTCATATTTCTATTCCCTCCGTTAACAGTATTTAAAGCAATCTCATTATAAATATCTGTTGGAGGTGTGTTTACCGAATTGTTAGTTGCCATAGGGTCCACGTAATCTGCTGGGCGCAATACACTTGCTGTAAAAGTACGTACAACTGGTGCAAAACTACCAGTAACACTGGTTGCATTGGTATCTGTATGGTCTACCACTGCAGAAAAAATAAATTCTATATGACCTACACCAAAATTAGACTTCTTACCAGTGTATCTTCTTAATACTGGATCATAAGTTAATGTAACACCTCCGTTATTTGATGTATTAGTGATTCTTACACCATTTGGTATTTCAAACATTATTGTTACTTCTGCATCTGAAGAAATAGCATCTGGACCGTTATTCCAAATATTTGAATAAAACCCAAACGCATCACCTTCTGATAAAGATGGATTTATGCCCGAAACCCCTAAAATATCTGTTATATTAGCTGTTGCTGATAAATCACTTTTTTTAATAGCAACTGTTGTGTTAACTGTTGCTACAGGTCCTTTTATATATGACCAAGTATCTATGGATTTATCGTTACCAAATCCTTGAGAAAGGTCAGTACTACTTAATGGACTGGTATTGTTATTTTGCTGTCCCCACATATGTCCTCCGGTACCTGTAGGTCCACTAAGCGAACCTGCTATACTTGCATCAAGTGGATTAGAGGCTTTCCCGTTATTGTTTGTGCCAGTAACTCTTGAAATATCGCTATCATCCCAATACACACGAAAACGTTCGTCAGAAAGAGGATTGTTCCCGTTCAAAAGTTCTAATACGAGTCCATTAGGATTTATTTCCATATCAATAAATGGGAAATGCACCTCTGCTCCACGTAACTGTACTTTCACTAACACAGAGGCATTAGTTCCTGGAAGAGAGTTATTATTACCATCCTTACCATCCCAAAATATTTTGTTACTACCTGCAATCGCAGTTCCCGTTAAAGTTCTGGTTGCAAAAGAAGGCGAGCCAGAACTTTCTATTGTAATTGTATAAATCCCTTGCGCATCTGCTGTAAAATTAATATACCCTCCTTTTAATCCCAATTCTCCAACTGTTCCTTCAGCTCCTACAATACTAATATTACTTGCATTTGGAGTAATAGGGGTATTTTTCAACCACGTACTATTATTTGGGACGCTACCATTAGCAGAAGTAGGTAAATCTTGAGCTGGTTGACTATAAAAAATTTTATGTGTTATATTATCCTCTGCATCTGCTGCCAAAGGAGAATGTACAAAAGAAGAAATACCAGTTGTGAAATTTTTACTTTTATAAGAAGGGCTAGTATCATTTACGTCAGTCAAAAAACCTTTGTTATTTATAAAAAATGTAAAACCTACACCATTATTCCCGTTATTATTTACCTTATAAATATATCCATCTTTTGTCAGCGCATACATATTTCCATAAAAACCTGCCGTTTGACTACCACTAATGTGTAAATTCATTACATTGGTATAAACTCTTCCTGGCACCCAAGCTCCTGCACTCTCTACAGATACATCCCAAGCTGCAATAAGTTCTGAGCTTGTACCTTGCGTCCAGCTACCATTAGCTGCAATATTAGAAACAGTAGGAGTTCCTGTAGAAGATACATTTCCTGTCGGTAAAAATTCTATTTTCCAAACCCCTTCTTCTGCCGTTAAAGCAGTACGGTTATAAGTTGCATATCGATTGCCTCCTGCAGCTTGCGACGCTAATCTTGGACCAGCAAGCTCTGCTGTTCTATTGGTTATTTGTCCTGTTGTT
>JBOFGJ010000377.1:0-5321 GCA_051649065.1 Flavobacterium sp.
ACCAAGATATAAACAAAAAAAGCATGAGTTATCATAACTCACGCTTTTTTATGTTTTATACTGTTTTTGCTAACTCTATTATTAAAAAGAACTACTAGAGGTGTTTTTACACCCAACCTTTTCTTATTTTATTTCTAGGTAGGTAAGATACTCTCAAAATCATTGAGTTCCTCTATATTGTGAATTTTATTCTTAGAGCAAGTTATTCTAAAGCGTTTATAATTAAAGTCATCCTGGTGTTTTATTTGCATGATAAAGTTAATATAGTAGATTTTAGATCCATAAATTCTAGTTGTTTTCTCTTCTCCAATACTATTCTTAGACAACGTATATAGAGGAGTTTTAGGGTTTGCCATTCGTTGGATAAATCGAGTGAAGTTAAATTGTATAATATCATTGATTCCCTTGAAGGTATAATCATTGGTAAGATCAAGTTGATTCCTGTTAATATTTACCCTTTTGCGGTATAGAATAATTTTTTCATCGTGTATTCTATTTTCCAATTCAATTAAGGAGGTACGGTTTCTCATCTTCATGATGGCATTAGGTACTTTATTTTCTGTTATAAAGTCCATACTTTCCTTAATAGTTCCTATTTTTTGTTCTTTTAGACTAAGTGTTGTATTGTGATCAAAGTGTTTATTGCTAAGTTTTCCTGCAAAGTAATAACGCATTAGATCCTTGATACGATCTTTAAGCATATAACTAACTACTAGGGCTACAAATAGGGGCATTGTAAAATTACCATATTTCTGCTGAAATGAGAAGGCGATAGCAGTAGCGAATACCATTGAGATTCCAGCTGCTATACTGTAATAGATTTGCTCTGTCCAGACTCCATCCTTTTTGGTATTAGCATTGACAGATAATACACTCTCTACATACTTGTCTAAAATGCTTTGTCTAAATATATAACGTTGATTAGATTCCTCATTGTCTTTAGAAACGATTAAGTATCCTTTTTGTTCTTTATGTGCCCATTCTTTTTTAATCAACTTTAAGTTTGCCTGTATGATATTACTAAATCGATTAGCATCCCACTTCTCAAGGTAATTATTAAGTAAGAAAGTGTTTTTGAGAATACAATTACTCAAAAACTCATCTGCGAATAGAAATAGTTCAAAGGCCTGTGAAGATACCACAGGCGCATTGATTAACTTTTGTAATACTCTGAATCTATTGCGTATAACTTTTAAGTTTTGGATATAACTTTGACTGAGAAATTCGGTATCTTCTTTCATCGAATTTGCTATAATATGAGAGGTAGCATCCCTTGTCGCACTTTTGAATATGGCTAGGAATATCTGCAATTCATATTCATAGTGTTTAAAAGAAGTACGCGTATTCTCCGTTAGCATTCTACTAATGCTATCAGATAAGTTAGTCAAGGGAGAATTGTTTTCCCCGGCGATATCATTAAGTAGATAAATAGGGGTGATTAGCCTTATATTAGATTGAATATCACTGTAGAACTGTTCTTTTGAATACGTTGTTCTGTTAATATCAATACTATTAGGCATAAAAATCCACGTATTGACTTCAAAGTCATTTTTCTTTAGTTTTTTACGAGTTAAAAACTGTATTTTAAACTCAACTGAATAGTGGTCATATAGTTTAGCAAAGACTTGAATCATATTATTTTAAAAAAATAAACCATTAGTGTATCCTAACCATCTTAGCATTGTCTCTCCCCAGATAAGAATCATTACCCATGAAATACACATCATTGTAAAGCCAAATTTAAAGGTATCACTCCAACTGTATTGATTAGTTGTGTAGAGTAGAGCGGATGGTTTACTATTAAATGGTAATACGTAAACGTGTTCAATTAATAAAGCAACAGGAAACGACAAACTCAAAATAGGATAATTGAATTTTTGAGCCACTCCTATAGCGATTGGAATAAAGATTAAAGCACGCATCGTCTTGGACTGGAAGATAATAGCACTAAATAGCATTAAGGCCGTTAAGATCATGTATAAAACCCAGAATGGAGTGCTTTGATCTATTGAGAAGTAATTAAATACAACTTCTACTAGTGTATTAGGCAATCCTGTAGCATCTAGTCCAGCGCCAAGTGTATAAGCCCCAGCAGAGAATAACATTAAGTGCCATGGAATATCTACATCATTCCACTTTACTACTCCTATACGTGGAAATAAAGCTACTACAGCTCCTAGGAAAGCTACTGCCGTCTGGTTTATACCATGCTGTTTATCTGTTGCCCATAAGAGTAATACCCCTAAGAAGATAGCTATAGCTTTGTATTCCGCAATAGTCATTTTGCCCATAGTTTGGTACTCTTCTTTTAGTTTTTTTAAACCACCTTCTATTTGTGGGCTATCTTCACCTTCTTTTAAAGGGAAGATCAATTTAGCTCCTACAAACCAAGCAATCAGAATGAGAATAATAGCTAAAGGAAAGGCTGCGATAAACCAGTCTTGATAGCTAAATAGCTCCCATCCCATAGCTCCTGCTATCAACGATGCGGCTAATAGGTTAGCTCCTGAACCAGTCAAGAATCCTGATGCGCCTATATTGATTTGAAACAAGTTTTGTAAAACTAGATTACGACCAAAGTTATTTCGATTATCTCCTCCAGTAGCCCCATATATAGCTGCAATAACCATAAATATAGGCAATAAGATAGTTGCTTTAGCTGTCGTAGCAGAGATGAATGCAGATAGTACAACGTTTATAATAATAAAACTTAGTGTTACCCAAAAAGCATTTTTCCCAAATCTTATCACAAACCATAGCGCAAATCGCTTAGCTGCTCTAGTTTTAACCAACATACTCGCCAGTACGAATGATAAGATGTTTAACCACATAACTGGGTGTCCTAATTGTGCATAGGCTACCTTATCTGTTGTGACTTGGGTAAGTACCATCGCCAAAATCAATAGGAGAGAAGTGAGGTAGTTAGGAATAGCCTCTGTAATCCACAGAATAATTGCTGCAATAAAGATAGCTAGCATTGCATAATTGATACGGATAAATTGATCATGTCCGATAGCTTCAAATCTTTTTAAAGCACCATCAGCTAGGGTAGAACTATCAATGTTCTCTAAGAAGTCTATTTTAAAAAAGTAATAAATTAAGATAAACACAAGAAAAGCTATGGGTATTCCTACCTTAGCCAATATTTTCTCTACCTTACTTTTCTGCATTTTAGGTAATTTCTCTATAGAGTAGTTATTCATATCTAAGAGATCCTTTGTATCTTTATTTGTCATGTAATTTCTTATTTGTTTAGTTTTACTTTATGCAGTATACCTGTATAGTCACATCCTATCCATAAGATTTTTTGCTCTCTATCCACAGTTAAGGCTTCTGCTTTTTGAATAAAGTCAATATTCTGTTCATAGATTAGTTTTCCATCTAAGCTATATTGATAGATTTTTTTTGCCTTAGAATTAGCTATCCAAAGTGTGTGATCTGTATTGTCGTAGAACATATCAGATAAGTAGCCTGCATAGTCTAAATCAATAAAGGACAACTGATGTGTTTTTACTGCATATTTAAACAAGCGTTTTGGAGCGAATTGATTGCCAATATAGAGTGTGTCTTGCCCATACGCTATTGCTTCAAGGCCTTTATTTCTCTTTAGATTAGGGACTTTGATTTTTAAGAAGGTATCGAGTTTTTTGTCTTCTATATTGAGTTTAAGCACTTTCATTTTTTGTTCATCTACAACATAGATATTTTGATTACTAGGATCAAGCGTAATACCTTCTAAATCACCACCTTTTTTATAAAGCGTCTGTAGTATATGACCTTGTTTATCTATGAGGTATATTTTTCCATAATCACTAACAGCATAGAAGTTTTTCTTGTTTTTGTCAAAGATTAAACCACTAAACCCTTTGATTTTAGTCGGATACTGCGCAATCTCATCTGTATTGTTTACAGAAAAATTATCTTCAAGAGCCTGAGCTCTTGAAGATAGTGTATAAAATAATAACAATAAAAGAGCTATACTCGTTCTACAGTATGTATTTACCAATTTTTAAATGGGTTTTTCATTAGCATAGAATTATAGTATTTTACTTGTCCAGTAACTTCTTCACCTAACCAACTTGGTTTAGAGAAACTAGTATTGACATCTGCTACTTCTAATTCTGCTACAGTTAGACCTTCATTATCTCCATGGAATTCATCTATTTCGTAGATAAACCCATTGATATCTGCTAGATGGCGTATTTTATCAATTACCCCAGGTTCACATATTTTTAATAACTCTTTAGCCTCTTGTACAGGGATTTCTTTTTCCCATTCATAACGGCTTAGTCCAGAGTCAGTACCTATCCCTTTTATTGTGATGAAGCCTTGTGTGTCTTTAACTCTGATACGAACGGTTCTCTCAGGTACTGAACTTAGATAACCTTGTATAATATGAGTACTTTTAAAAATGTCATTTTTAAAATCTCCTTTCACTAAGAATTTGTGTTCTATTTCTTGTGCCATGATTATTAATTTGCTAATGGTTTATTAATCATACCGATTACGCGTTTAATAGCCTGTAGATAATTGATGTTTTCAACTCCCGTTAAACCAGTATCTTGTATTGTTTTTTTGATATCCTCGATTTCAGTAGATTCACTATTGATACTAACTAACTTAGCTCCATTGATAAGGACATTGGCTACCTCACAGATTGTGTCATTGACCATATACCCGAAGCGTTGTTTGTGTACTTTTACAGCAGCTAGATCAGGGTGATTCTCTACCATAGAGATGAATTCTTCATAGGTATAAGTGTCTTTAGTCAGTTTAGGAAATTCTACCATAAAAGCTGGGATAACCTCTTTCTCTAGAACCTCTCTACTAATAGGGAATTCACCCTTCATTAAAGGATTCCATTGCTCTAAGCCATCTACAGCTTTGACAAAGGTTTTGATATCCATTTTACCATCTCTAATTTTGGTATTATTAATATCGTTCTTACGAGATAGGATGTATATTTCATCACTGTGTCTTTCCCATACTTTTTCAGGGATAGGCATTGATAATCTAGCCATTCTTTTATGCGCTAAATCAAAGTCTTGACCAAATGATCTAAATTCAAAGCGTGGTTTAGAGATCTCTCCGATTCCTACTATTTCTTTATTTTCCATATTTATTATTTTTGAGGGATAGCCTCCCCGTTTTTAGCATTTTTGGCTCCGATAGTAGGAGTTGCAAGTTTCCATTCTCCAGTAGCATTAGGCACTCTTTGGTAAGAATTAGGAGCAGTATCACTAATTGACTTTCCTAGATCTGCCTCGTCACCTCTTAGGAACACGCCTATAGACGCGTTTTTAGGATCTGTTAATTCGAAT
>JBOFGJ010000378.1:0-6635 GCA_051649065.1 Flavobacterium sp.
AAATGATCAACCTATCCTAACCCCAGTAAATACGCTTCATAGAGTAATTTCCTTCAACATTTCCTCAATATTTCCCCAAGAATGCTCTACTTGAGAGACTGATTGTTGAAGATACCTTGGAGTAGTGTTTTTGGGGTGTTGAGAAGGAGAGATATAGGTCGATAGGAACTATAAATATCATCCTTTAAACCCAGATTAAGCATTAGTCAGATACTGCAAAGCAATTCTACTTCATATCTATTTCATTTATTCTAAAACCATACCACAGTATGCTTTTAGAATAAATTCAGAGCTATTTTGTATAATTACTTTTCGTTTATATGTCTATCGCTTAATCTGGGTTTAACCCCTTTTATCAGGTATTACTATTACTCTTTAAAATTGTATCTTTCGGTTTTAAAGCAAACGACAAAACCACACTAGAGCCATCATGAGTAAAGACATATTTTATACCGAATTAGAACAGTTAATAGAAGCAGGAAATTGTAATGAAGTACTTGCTTTACTAAAGAATACACCTTTAGAAGAAAGACTGAAATATACTAAGAAGATCTCTAAGCTAGGGAAGTACTACCAAGAGTATGTACCAGAGGAGGGCAATAGGAATTCGTATGGATATAGAGGAAATAGTGAGCAGCGATCAGCTGTGAGTGTGGCGGTATTGGCTTGTTGTACATATAAAGATTTTACAGGAATATGGATTATTAGTGAGGAGGAGTTTAAGCAAGTATTGGATTGGTATGTGCCTGATTGGTTAGGTGATTATATCAATGATTCGGCTAGAGAAGGATGGGTAAGAGCGCCGTTTAATGAGATAAGTTTTGTGTATGAATTTGACCAAAAAGGTGGTTTTAAAACACCATTGACAGAAGCTACTTGGGCGACTGTGATGGTCAATGCAAGTAAGGTTGAATTATTTGATCAATACCCTGAGTTGTTAGAGAAAGAGTTTTGGTATTTATTTGACCATGAAGTGAACATTAATTACCACTCATGGGATGAGGTTATCGCAACATTAATAGAACAAGGACGATTAGACAAACAACGCATTGTACAGACTGCTATTCAAGGAGCATTGACTCATACGAATCAAGCGTTGTGTGGATGGAATGTGAATTTGTTAAGTAAATTGTCTCTTGCTGATAATGAGATATTGTCGTTTCAGGAGGGTATCTTCCAATTGTTGAACAGTCCATTGTCTAAGGTTGTAAATGAAGCATTGGACATCTTGTTTAAAATAGCAAAGGACAAGGCTTTTCATGTAGAGGCTTTTGTCAATAGTCTGCCTATATTAATGAGTAGTACTGTTAAGGCTACGATCAATAAGGCGATGCGTATCGTGGCTGTATTGGATAAAGCACATCCTACCTATAAGGAGGCAAGTGCTGTTGCTATCGTAGGGGCTTTGCATATACAAGATCAGGCTATACAGACTAAAATAGCGAAGCAAATCGTGAAATATGCTCAACCTAATGAGGAGCTGGCAGTGCAATTAGAAGCTTATCAAGAGATGATGATGAGTGAGACGAAGGCGTTGTTTAGTGGATATATGAGTGTGCAGGAGAGTGTAGCACTTGCAGAGGCTGTAGAAGAGGGAGAAGCGGAGTTAGTACCTATTCAGGCTATTGCAACAGTAGAAGATTTGATCTTCCATTGTTCGGCTTGGAAGACATTGGAGAGTGACTATGCCTTTGAGCAAACCATAGATGCGATTATTAGACTTCAAGGAGAATTAAAAGCAGAGCACATCGATCAATTACTACCTGCCTTTGATAAAGTGTTTAAGACCTTTAAAGATTTGTGGTCAACAACTACTGTACAGGCAGCCTTGGCTTTTTGGTTATTAGAGTGGGCTCGTATACTGATGGCAGATACTACTATAAATACCACAGAATTAGAGAAACTATATAAGAAATACGCAGATAAAGAGACCTATGTTAATAGTAAGGTCACATTAGCTGAAATGAAACTAGAGCCTAGTAATAGACTTAGTTATCACTATGGAGCGCTACGTCCTTATCTGACGATATATTACTACAGCTTACAATTGGTAAAAGAGAAGCGTATTTTCCCAATCTTGAGTTTGCCTACCCATGAGCCTTTTTATATAGATAGTAGGGTATTGGTAGGTCGATTAGTAGCTTATCAGAAAGAAGGAGAGTTAGTAGATGCACTAGATTTACAGATTGCTTTGGCACGTATAGATAAAAATACAGAAGTGACAGGGTTGGCACTAGCTCAGCAACAACTAAAAGGGGAGTTGCTAGCGATATTTGAGTTTTATTTAGGTAATGGCGAAGTAAAAGAAGAGTCTGCAGATTACTATGATGTTTGGAGAGTAGCGGCAGCGTTAAAGTACCCTCATCAACCTTTAGAAAGTTTGACGAATGAGCGTTATACCAAAGAGCAACAAGAATACTGTGCGGGTTGGTTAGGAAACTGGGAGGTAAAGGAAGAATCACATACCTATAAAGATTGGGATTACAAGACTAAAAAGCAGGTTGACAAGATATATACGCATAAGAAGTTGAAGTTTGAGGAGTTGCCTTATGATGTTAATTTGTCTTTGATCTTTAGTCGTATTAATAAAGCAATGCCAAAGACAGAAGTAGGTGATCGTATGGGTTCTGCAAATCTAATGGGATTAATCATGTACCAGATTACAGATACTAAAGTGAATTTAAGTGAGTCTTTATTGGCTATTAATCCTAGACAGTTAGATCCTATTTACTTAGCTGTAGTAGATAAATGCCTAGATTATGGTGGTAGTGCTACATTCGAGGTAGCAGAGAAGAAATTGCTTCAAGGAATGTTTACTTATTTGTTGCAAATGAATAATGTGGTCTTCTCAGATCAGTTCTACTTGTTCTTTGGACTTGCGATGATTTGCGATGACAAGGTAACGCGTTCTTTCGTAGCAGAGTATTGGATCAAGGAGGCGCTTCGTTTAGATCAACAAAAAGTAGGTAATATAATAGGTAAAGTAGAGGCGAAAGAATATGTGACGATTAAGCGTTTAACGGATTCTATACAAGGGTTTATGATGAATGTAAGCGTACAGCATAACCAAGCATTACAATTGCTAATAGAGAGTATATTAGAACAATTAGAAGCTAGTCCTATTAAAGGATTAAAGACTTTATTAGAGCAGTATGTAGAGGTGCTTCATACGAATAATACTAAGGTGACTAATCCTGTGGTAAAGGCCTTGATAGAGGAGTGGAGTAAAGTGAGCGCTACGAAGAAGATAGCAGTGACGCTACGCTCTTTTAATTAGGAATTTAAAATTAGGAGTTAGGAATGTGTGCCTACGGCAGTAGGTTATATTACATACTTTTAGTGTTGTGTCGAAAGGTGTGTCTATACAATAAATATAAGGTAGAGACGTCAATATTTTGCGTCTCAAGTAATTGTTTTTTATATCAGAGTGTTTTTTTTATATACCATTGTATAAGATGATGAATATGAGATTGTTTTATTAAATATGAAAGATATGATTAACGAGACATTACAATCTGAAAGAGAAGAACTATATTTAGAAAATATATCTATAACAAAAGCCTCAATCACTTGAGGCTTTTCTGTTATAGATATATTGATAGGTCATAATTCACATCCCTTAATGCCGTAGGCAAAAACTGTAAACCGCCAACTATCTCCTTAAAGCTTATAGTTTAATGCCAAAGAAAATGTTCTTTCTCCTTGAGGAGTGACAGTTGAGTTACCTGAGAAGTACTTCTTGTTCGCTAGGTTATCTATTTTAAGGGATGCAGTGAATCTACTTATGTCATAAGAGATAACGGTATTGCAAATCGTAAAACTTGGTACCGCGAATACACCTATAGTTGTGCGATTCATTACTCTGTTTTCACTTAATGAGTAGATACCGAAGCCAATGTTTAGGTCTTTTAACACTCCTGTTTGAAACTTGTAGTTCGTCCAAAAGTTGAAGGTATTCGCTGGTCCTGCTTCTTCTGGGCGAGTACCTAAATTGCCATCCTCCGGCTTAGATTTAGTTACCTTATTATAGTTATGGCTAAATCCAGTCATTACATTCCATCCCTTAAGAGGGCTTCCTGATAGGGTTAATTCTATCCCTTCACTTTTGACTTTTCCTCCTTGAGAGAAACCATTCATTGTATTCAGATCAGACATTAACTTATTAGATACTTTAATGTGATAGTAGCTAATAGAAGCAGTCAAAGCGCCGTTTAGTAGGCTTGCTTTTGTCCCTATTTCAAATTGATTTGCTTGTTCAGGATCAAAAGGTTTGATTGTTTTATTGGTTCCATCAGGATCAGATACGATAGCGGGATCAAGGAATACAAAACCATTCAGATAGTTCGCGAATACCGCTAGTTTGTCTTGTATAGGTTGATATACGATACCAAACTTAGGAGAGAAGTTAGTCTGACTAGTTCCTTTATCACTAACAGCAGAGGTACTTCCCTTTAAATGATCTATTCTGATACTTGCCATTAGTGACAGATTAGGTAGGAAGTTCGTTACATTAGATACGTATGAACTGAAAGTCTCTGTTTTGGCAGTGTTATGTGCGCTTTCAACGTTTATTAAAGCTTGGTCTACAGCTGATTTAGATAGGTCACCACTATCTGTTTGGTGTGCTAAAGAGACGATACCGTGATTTACATAATCACTGTCGATACTCGAGAATTCCTTAGACATATAGTCTAATCCAACGAGAAGTGTATTTTCAAAATTCCCTATTTTAAACTTTCCTGTTATGTTGTTTTGGATACTCGTTATATTGGTTTTAGAGTCTAACTTTGAGATATAACGCTCGAAGTCACTTCCGTTAGATAAGTCATCTAACATTTGATCATATCCACGACTACGAGTGTTATTTCTGCTGATAATTGTATTAGAAGTCCAATTGTCAGTGATTTGATATTCTAATCTAGCTTGTGCAGTAAGCGTTGGATTCTTTACTGTCAAGTCATTACTCGTGTACGAGTTCTTATAATTAGCTTTAAAAATATCAATTGAATCAAAGGTTAATTGACTATTTCTATCTAAGTATAGCATAGGAGCTACAGCCATTTCAGAAGCTTTATACTGGAAGTCAACGAATAGTCTGACCTTTTTGCTAATGTTATATTGTATGGATGGGGCGACAAATAGTGATTCGTTAAAGCCCGCATCTTGAAAAGAATGCTGCTTATGATAGGCTGTATTCAGACGAAAGAATAGGTCTTTAGAAACTGGAGTATTAATGTCTACAGCTATTCTATTTAGGTTATTACTACCGCCTGTATAGGTGATATTCCCTCCGAAAGTTTCATGAGGCTTCTTTGTAATCACGTTGATTAACCCTCCATAAGAGACTACACTACCTCCATAAAGGGTACCATTAGGTCCTTTGACTACCTCTACTTGCTCTATATTAGAGATGTCTAGCATACCATTACTATAGCTAGGCATTCCGTTTAATAGATTAGGTTGAAAGGCGAAGCCTCTCATCGTATAGTACTCTCCACCTGTAACTCCCATTCCAGTAGACTCTATTAGTCTTACTAGTCCTGTTGCGTTCTGCAAGACATCTTTTATATTAGTAGACATTTGGTCTTTGATGATGCGATGACTGATTACATCATACGATTGAGGTGTTTCTAAGTAGGTGAGTGGCATTTTAGAAGTGAACCCTTTGTTTGGTTGAGTAGTTGTGATGACTACTTCATTGATTCTTTGATTGGCTATAGAATCATTCTGTTGTGCTAGAGCTATAGTGGAATAGCCTAATAATACAGCTAAAAACTGGTATTTCATTATTAAATAGTAAGTGTTGTTTTATGGGGCAAATATAGATTAATAAATCTTTCTGATTCTCGTGAAGTATTGAAATCATTGCGTTTATATCGTTATTAACGTTATGATAAGAAGATTGAGAAGTATTTTAAAGAGGAAGTAATCATTACTAGTTAGAATGTCCTAATTTTGTACCTGTATTACTTGGTAAAAGTAATATATAAGAAATGCGATATGGAACAAACAAATAAGGTAAATACAGAGCTTTTTGATAAGGCAGTAGAGTTATTAAGTCAAGAGTGGACGATAGAGAAATGGCAGTTGACTAAGACTGCACAGGGTAATTTTATACGCAATTTCGGAGAAGAAATAGGGACTTTCTTTATCAATCATTCTTATACTGCTGGATGGCGTTTTGGATCTAATAGCTTTCATCAAGTAGTCCATTTACATAAAGAAAATTATAAAAAACATAATAGAGAGATCTATAAACAGGGGTATTATATCATCGGTACAGGCCTTCACGAGGACTTGATTATTCTTAATTTGAATACATCTACTGTGGGATATGTAGACTCAGATGCGTTCTATCGTGGAGAAAAAGAAGTGGATATCACTACTTTATTTAAAGATACAGGACTAGATATAGGAACGTTTTATTATCTCTCAATCGTAGAACAGGACAGTTTTTATCGTTGTGCGGAGGATGTGAAATAGCTTATTTAGATCAAAGAGTTCACTTCATTTGATGACTTCGTAAGGTTATATCACGCCCTATCTGCACACAATCAATATAAGGTACAGACGCAATATCTTGCGTGTCGCACTATGAATATCGTACTCAACGTAGCCACAATCCTTGTGCGGTT
>JBOFGJ010000379.1:0-2102 GCA_051649065.1 Flavobacterium sp.
AGCATTATCTTTAATCTCTCCGTATTTATCTAGTACATTGTCTATTTCTTTTAAAATAGATTTTTCTAGAGGAGTTTGTTCTGCTTCAAAGTAAAGGTTAGGGTAGTATTCTTCGAATTTCTTTAGAAAAGAAATCAAAGTAATCGTTGTCTCTGTAAGTGTAGCTATCTTTTTAAAGCTACTGACTTCTAAGAAACTATTTTCGATCCCTAAGAATTTTAATTCGTAATCGATACTGTCAAAGTAGTGATTTGGGATAATATTATTATTCGTATAAGAAGAAACGTATTCAGAAGTCTGTCTCAGCGCTCGCATTGTTCCCTCTTCAGTTTTGAAAGGGCATATTTCCATAGCTGCTTCTTTACCAGCTTCTGTAGTACAAAGTGCTGATATTGTTTCTAATACTGTATTGAATTCTAAATCTTGTAATGTTTTTGTGTTTATTGATGTCATTTTATTAAAATGAGAATAAGTACAAAAATAACATTATTTGAGTGAATTAGGGGCTTTTAATTTAGATCACTCTTGTTTTTTATATAAACGGTTTTAGGTTGAACTAGGATATAAGTTAGTAGTAATTAAAAAAGTGATAGAGATATACTTTTACTTTCTTCCATTTTTTACCTTTCTTTCCTAATACTTCTCTTTATTCTGAAAAGTTCTACTTTTTTCAGTAATTGAAATGTATGTGTCTGATAATTAGTGTTTTTTATTTTTTAAAAGATATCTATGTATAATAGCAATGGATATTTTACATTTGAAGTCGTGCTAATTCAAGAAAAAATGAAAAGTAATAACTATGTACAGCAATTGTTGGAGGATTTGAAAGAGAGGGTAGTGGTAAAATCACTAACTAAAGGAGAAGAAATACTTAGCATAGGGCATGTGTGTGATTATGTAGGAATAGTTCGTAACGGAAGCCTTCGTATGTATTATATAGATAGTGAAGGTAATGATGTCTCTTTTGGGTTTTATCTAACAGGAGATATTTTTACGAATTATGAGGGAGTACTTACTGATGTTCCTTCTCAGATGATTATCGTAGCAATGGATTATACAACAGTAGAATTAATTAGAAAAGAAGATTTACTTAGCTATTACGATTCTTCTTTAGAGCACCAAAAACTTGGGAGACGTATGGCTGAGCTTATATTTATACAGGCCAAAAAGAGAATAGACTTCTTACTTTTCTTAACTCCAGAACAGCGATATCTACAATTGATGGAGACTTCTCCAGAAGTGTTTGATTGTATTCCACAGAAACACATTGCTAGCTATATAGGAGTGAAGCCACAATCTCTTTCTCGTATCCGAAAACGATTAAGTGAGAAGTAACGTTAACTTAAGTGAATGTTTTAATAATTCGAGTAAGGTAGTTTTGTGTTTAAATAATAAATATCAAAATCATGACTTTAATTATATTCATAAAGATAGTTAATGCTTTAATCTTCTCTTTCTTATCAGGAGTACATATTTATTGGGCTTTCGGAGGTAAATGGGCAGCAGAAAGTGTTTTACCTACTAAAGATGGAGTAAAGAAACTAAATCCTTCGCCAATCGGGACATTAGTAGTAGCGGCAGGTTTGGCATTGTTCGCATTCATTAGCGGAGCTGACCTAGTTGAGTATAAATGGGGGTATTTAGTACTCTCAATTCTATATGGATTAAGAGCAATTGGAGACTTTAGGTATGTAGGCTTATTTAAAATAGTTAAAAATAGTGTATTTGCTAGGAAAGATACGGCAATCTTCATTCCTCTTTGTATTTATTTGTCACTTAGTAATGCATTTTTGTATTTCTGCTAAAAATCACTGATAATCGTTGATAACTGATATAAATCAGTTGATTAATGCTGATAATTTACGTATTTTGGAATTGTTATTAATAGACTGAAAACATCGTGTCTTTAGTCATTTTCAAATACTTTTAATATGAGATATGTATCGGCTTCAGAAGCGGCTAAGGTAGTAAAGTCAGGAGATAGAATTTATGTACATGCTGCAGCAGCTACCCCTAATATATTAACTAAAGCTATAAGTGATAGAGCAGAAGAACTACGAGATGTAGAGTTTTGTCATATTCACACAGAAGGAGCAGCTCCT
>JBOFGJ010000380.1:0-1255 GCA_051649065.1 Flavobacterium sp.
ACAAATCCATTGAATCGAAAGTCAGTGGTACAGTTCTGTTTAAGAAAAACATGGGTACATTAGCAACTTCTGCTTCTTTATATTGTAGGTCAAGGTATAGTTTTACCTTGTCACTAGCGTTGTACTGAATAGATGGAGCAACGAAGAATGACTCGTTGTATCCTGCGTCTTTAAAAGAGTTCTGTTTGTGATAAGCTGTGTTTAATCTAAAGAATAGTTTCTTTGAAATAGGGGTGTTGATGTCTATACTAGCACGGTGAAGACCATTAGAACCTGTTATGTAGTTGATATCACCACCGAATGTTTCATAAGGTTTTTTGGTAATAACATTGATTAATCCTCCATAAGAGATTACAGTTCCTCCGTACAGTGTTCCGTTAGGTCCTTTGATCACTTCTACTTGTTCTATATTAGCGATATCTAGAGAGCCGTTGTTATAACTAGCCATTCCATTTAATAGGTTAGGCTGAAAGGCAAACCCTCTCATAGAGTAGTATTCACCACCTGTAACACCTACACCAGTAGATTCCCAAAGTCTGACTAGTCCCGTAGCATTCTGTAGAACATCTTTGATATTAGTAGATACTTGTTCTTTAAAGGTACGATCTGTTATTACATCCGCGGATTGAGGTGTTTCTAAAAAGGTAAGTGGCATTTTAGAAGAATACTCTTTGTGATGTTGAGTTGCAGTGATTACAACTTCGTTGATTTTTTGATTCACTAGAGAATCTGGCTGTTGTGCATACGATACTAAATAACAAGGCGCTGTTAGTATTAGTAATATTCGCTTCATAAATAAGTGTTGTTTTGTGCGGCAAATATAGAATATAAAGTACCTATTAAATCGTAGAAGGACGATTTAAGCAGGACATATAAAGCTCTGTATTTTACAACTATTGAAGTGCTTAGGTATAATAGGTACATTATTTTAGATAGAAGGACTTTATTGATAGATATAAAAGCCTAATTTTGTACAATATATTTCTAATTAGAGAAATCTATAAAAAGTGTAAATTAAAGGAAATGGAAAGAGAAAATAAGGTAAATACAGCTCTTTTTGACAAGGCAATAGAGATATTAAGTCAAGACTTTGAGGTGGTTAAATGGCAATTGACCAAGACAGCAGAAGGGAACTTTAGACGTAATTTTGGAGATGAAATAGGAGAGTTTTTTATCACTCATTCTTATCGTTCAGGTTGGAGATTTGGTTCGAATTCTTTTTATCAAATGTATCTATTACACGGAGAAAACTACA
>JBOFGJ010000381.1:0-1167 GCA_051649065.1 Flavobacterium sp.
CATAAAATAGTATACATACTATTTTTCTTCTTAAAATAACAGCAAACACTGCGTTTTAACCCAAATTATACAATAAACATATAAGTAAAAAGTAATAATACAAAACAAATCTCAATTAGATAAAAGCATACTATTATAGTATGATTATAGAGGGGCTAAAAGAAATATGAAGTAGAATTACTTTGTAGTATATGGCTAATGCGGAATTTGGGTTTAACACATAATATCAAACTGGCATTAGCCAGATCTCTACAAGGTTTTCTAATTTATATTTAGAAAACCTTGTTCTTTTTAACTAAAAACCCCCTCAAAAAGCAAATCCAATACCTATCCCAGCTCTGAAAAGCTTCGCTACTAAACCTAGTTTACGTAATATACATATAACCAATAGCGTCCTAAATAAATTTCGGGCATAAAATATCCTCCCACTTCAGTAGGATACAAGATATATTTCCGTAAAATCTAAAATAAGCCCCCTTGTTGGAGTTTTGGTGACGGTTTTTCCACTTCATTTAATGGATTATTTAGCCATTTTTCTAATTCAATCTCCACAAAAAGATTTAATCGTATAAAAGCAACTAAATTCGATAGGTGCCAACCAAATTTAACCTGTGCACGTAGTGCTTTTATTATTAAAATAGTAATAAGTGCAGTCCAAATTTGGATCATTACGGCATTTTCTGAAGTCCCTACAAAGGATTTTTTGTGTAGAAGTTGTTTAAGATCCCTAAAGAATATCTCTACCATCCATCTACTCTTATACAGCTCGCTAATTGTATTTGCAGTCCACGTAAATTGATTTGTAATGAGCTCAATGACTTGCTCGTTCTCGGTATCCCACACCGCCACACGCCATAATTTACTAGAATATACTTGTGATGACCTAGTATTAGTTAGTATGATTATCTCATCTTTTAAAACGTGTTGGTGCCTGTTTTCTAGTAATTCTAACTCTTTAATCATTTCAAATCTCAAGTTGTCCTTATGCCTAATTACAAAGTGGAGCTGTCTGCTGTCCCAAATGTTTAACAGGCTAAAATCATTGTAAAAACGATCGGCTACTATAACGCTGCCCTTGAGTAAAGGAATGTCGTAAGCGCCTTTATTATCCGCTGTTTTACCATCTGTTATGTTGATGTAAGCTGGTAAGTTACCATCAAAATCAAG
>JBOFGJ010000382.1:0-1291 GCA_051649065.1 Flavobacterium sp.
TATACAAGCAGTAACAAGCCGTTTCGGGCCATCACCTAAAGCATTCCTTATCATTCCGATGGTAGGAGCATTCTTTATTGATATCCTAAACGCATTAATCTTAAATATCTTTATTACATTTATATAGAGAAAAATTAAACAAAAAAGAGAAAGGCTACTTAAATCAAGTTTAAGTAGCCTTTCTCTTTTTTGTTTAGATGCAATTATTGACGTCTCTACTCTGTTGGCGCGGATTTGTAATCCATTCCTTAACTATACCTCTTAATCAATCGCTCTAACTTTCCATCAATATCTTCCTCTACTACCCCACCGTGATAGCAAATAATACGACTAGGGTTAAGTGTCTTGATCTTCTCTACAGATGCTAATGCAGCCTCCATATCTAAAACAAACTGAGGATTAGCTATATCAAACTCACCATTTTCTACTACAATTGCATCCGCTGCTATAAGTGTCTTGCTCTCCGTATCAAAGAAAGATACATGTCCTTTAGTATGCCCTGGTGTAGCTATAACTTGTAATGTATCTTTAAATAGCTGTCCATCCTCTAAAGTACTATCTACCTCAAAGTGCTTAACAGCCTCTAAATCTGCTATAAACCCCTCTACCCAAGCTTTCATCTCTGCAGGCACATGTGCTAAGCTCTCTCTTACCTGTTCTAATCGTTCAGAATCTACCTTACCCGATACAGAATCAGCCTCTATAGCACTTGTAATTACCTCCAGAGTTACATACTCCTCTTTAAAACAATGCAAACCTTCTAAGTGGTCTATATCATCATGTGATATAATAACTCCTTTTAGATCTGCTATCATCAGCCCTAAACTAACTAGCTCTTGCTTAAACTCCTTAAAATTATAAGTAAACCCACAATCTATCAAATAGGAAGTTCCATCTGCAAACCCTACTACTACAGGATTAAAGACTGTCGGTTGTCCCTCTGCTGATTTGGCATTAATCCTTAATATATCTATGTTCATTTGTTTTTGTTTTTTGTGATGATGTGATGTCGTGATGTCGTGATGTCGTGATGATGTGAAGTTGTGAGGATCTGATGTCGTATTTAAAAGCTTAATTAACTATTAAAAGAATAATACGCTCTGCAAAAAAACGAAAAAACAAAATCACAAAACCACAAAAAAAACAGAATCACTAAAAAAAGCCTAACTAGATAACTAATTAGGCTTTTTATAATTTTAATTAGCGAACTAATTTTTTATATCTCAAACGAGTTGGAGCTACATCACCTAAACGTTTCTTACGATTCTCTTCATAATCTGAGAATGATCCT
>JBOFGJ010000383.1:0-1322 GCA_051649065.1 Flavobacterium sp.
TTTTTTATAGTTAGTTAAACTTATACCCTGTCCGATAAATAGTAAAACAATGTTTCATATTATCATAATGATACTTAATAGAGATATTGTCTGTAACCTTAATAATAGTCTTAACTAGTGCTAAGCCAAGTCCTGTGGATTGTTCGTTAGTACTACTTCTAAAAAAGCGGTTATAGATTAGGTTCTCGTCTAAAGGTGTATTAAATGCACTCGTATTAGAAATAGTAAAATAATCTTTCGTTATCTCGACTTCTATTTCTCCACTAGGTACATTGTGAATTAATGCATTCTTTAGCAAATTCTGCACTAATGTAATGGATAACCCTTTATCCATATTTACAACAAAAGGTATATCATCCTGCTTGATATTTATACTAACCGATTTATAACTAAATAAATCTTCAAAATCTTCTACTATTTCACCAATAACTTGATTGAAATTGACATCTTGAAAATTGACAAATTGTTTATTTTCTATTTTTGTCAACATTAGAAGAGATTTATTTAATCTAATAAGCCTTCTTAAACTCTGATGAATAGATTGAATTTGAAGCATCTGATTCTCATTCAGTTCATCATCTTCTACTAGAAGCTCTAATTTATTACTGATTATAGCTAATGGAGTTTGAGATTCATGCGCTGCATTAGAAACAAAGGTCTTCTGTTGCTCAAAAGTATCTTCGATAGTAGTAATCATCTTATTAACTTCTTTCTGCAAATCAGTAAACTCCTGAATAGGCGTAACAGTTTCATCAGTCACTACTTTCTTTCCTATTGTATAATACTTAATATTATTAAGTAGTTTATAAAAAGACCTCCACACCTTTCTCAATACAAAATAGTTAATCAAAAAGATACTAATCACTAACATAAAGTATAATACCAAAACAGATATTCCGAAGTCAGCTAGTAAATCATCTGCCTCTATAGTAGAGGTTCGGATCTCTAACTGAAAGTTATCTCCATTCTTATCTTCAAAAGTAGTGCGAAGAGTCCTTACAGGCTCCTCACTGTCATCAAAGTCCATATACAACATCTCTGTACTAAACTCATTCTTTCGAGGATATTCTCCAGGTGGTAATGGACTAATAGAAAATCCGCTAGTACCAAAATATTGGTGATGTATAAAGGCAGGATTTTCATAAGCCTTCTTTATAATCTCACTCTTCGTATTCTTAAGTCCATCATCTATATTATCATAGATCTCTTCTGTCATAAATGCGTAGAAAATAATTACCCACACAGTCAAAACAACTATAATACCTATAGATAAATACTTTAATGTATAATTGTGTAGTTTCATCACTTACTCATTCGTTAAT
>JBOFGJ010000384.1:0-1272 GCA_051649065.1 Flavobacterium sp.
CTACAGGATATGGTATCGGAGCGATGGCTAGATTAGACATCAAAAAAACGTACTTACAAGCTGAACTTTTCTTCTCTGAGAAAAACTCTAAATTCGAAGGAGATCACAGTACTATCGATGCTAAAATGAAGCAGATAGAGATCCCTGTAGTAATTGGTCATAAGATATTAGACTTACCTCTATTCAGTCTAAGAGGATTTGCAGGTGGAGTGTATACGAACACTTTTGATGACAAATTCTCTGGTGCAAAAGTGGAAGATGCTATTAACTTTAAAAACTTTGACAAGAACAATATCGGATACCGTTTAGGTGTAGGAGTTGACGTTCTTAAATTCACAGTTGACGTTTCTTATGACGGAGCTTTTAGCAAAACAAACAAAGAATTAGGTACTAAACCAAACACTTGGATGGTATCTGTAGGATACTTTTTCCTATAGTAGGTTAGATACAATCCTTAAATCTACAACTGCCATTTACTGCTAATAAATTAATACTTTACACAGCTTCAATTAGCTCTGTTTTGTACAATTTATTCTGGTTTAAATCCAGAATCAGCGATAGACAGATAAATGAAAGAGAGATGAAGTAGAAATACTTTGCAGTATTTGGCTAATGCTTAATCTAGGTTTGAGTATAATTGATATAATTTGAGAGTTGTACGAAAGTGCAACTCTTTTTTTATCTAATAATATTAGAAACACTTTAAAAATTTGCTATTTTTGTGGGATGCAAAAGAATATAAACATAGTAAATAAAAGGGCTAAGTTCGAATACGAGATACTGGATAAGTATACTGCTGGTATTGTATTGACAGGAACTGAGATTAAGTCTATACGTTTAGGTAAAGCGAATATCGCTGAAAGCTTTTGTGAGTTTCAAGGTCACGAACTATTCGTTATCAATAGTAATATAGAAGAATACGCACATAGCAAGCACTTTAATCACAAGGCAAAAACAGAGAGAAAACTTCTTCTAAATAAAAAAGAACTGAAGTCTCTATTAAAGCAAGTTCAGAATAAAGGATTAACTATCATTCCTCTTAGACTATTCTTAAACGAGAAAGGTAGAGCTAAACTAGATATCGCTCTAGCTCGTGGTAAAAAAGATTACGACAAAAGAGAGACGATTAAAGACCGCGATAACAAACGCGACCTAGATAGAATAAAGAAATCATATTAAGACATACCCTTTATATAAAAGCATCCCTAGTGGATGCTTTTTTTGTTTACTTTCGTACTTGCAACAATTATATGTCTATCGCTTAATCTGGAT
>JBOFGJ010000385.1:0-1334 GCA_051649065.1 Flavobacterium sp.
ATTAGTAGCCTTTTCTATATCCCAGAAATAGCTATTGTCAAACTCTAGTGTTTTACCATCTATTTTTAAGATACCTGAAGGATTTGTACTTAGTACTTTACCTTTATCAGTTACATTAGCACTAGAAAATGCATATCCATCTCCTTTTTCATCTTGTATTAAACCATTTTTAAAGTAACCTCCAATATAAGAACTCTTATCACTCTTGATCACTTTCTCTAATTTCATACTTGGGTATTCATATACTGCTGCCCATGCTGTATTAGGAAAAGAGGTTCCCCATACATCTCCAGTAATACCTCTCATTGAGAAATATGGTGCTACTAATTTATTTCCCATTTGAGTCAAACCACTAAAGTGAGCTCTTTCTCCATTATTTGCAAGTTCAACTGTATTAATAACTCCTTGATTAACAATTACATCAGAATCAGTATTCACAATATACCAAGGTGCTATCTCTACTCCTGAACGTGGAACCTTCCACATCACGAAGTCATTATCAATAGCTCCATATACCTGTACCGTCTCAGTCACGAAGTTATTAGTTTTCTCTAGTTTCCCATTCTTATTTAAAGCATAAGCTGTAACAGCCCCAGGGTTTCCTTGTCCATATAATAAACTGTAAAATTTATTCTTAGCTGTTAAATAATAGCGGTAAGCACCATCTTGTTCTATTCCGTTGTTAATTAGACTAACAGAACCTTTCTCGATATCTTCTACTGTAAGCAAATAGTCTGCAATATCTGTATGCTCTAATGAAGATGCTGCTATAATAAAGCGCTCTACTTTATTCTCTCCTCCTTCATTTGTTTCTTCCTTCGGAGAATTATTATCATCGCTACTACAAGAAGCAATACTTGCTACTAAACCTAACACTAAAAGTGATCGTAAATATTTTTTCATAATTTATAATTATTTAGACTAATTTTATATAAGGCAAATATATAGTAAAACTTAACATAAAATCAAGTTTTGAGAATAATTATTTTTATTTAATCTAAATAATGTAGTTATACATACTATATACAACCACTACAAACTCTTAATATTGACGTTGTAAATTACTCCTTCATACCATTATGTCAGCCCCCCCGATTATGTGATAGAATAAAAAGAATACAAACAAAAAAAGCAGTAACCTCATCACTGAGATTACTGCTTTCCTATTTATATTTTTATTAAAACCTTAGTCTAGAACAATCCTTTTAATTTATCGATTGCTCCACCTAATCCTTCTTTTCCTCCTAATAGAGACCCAAGTAAGTCTTGAGTTCCACCTCCACCTAGTCCACTTAAAATACTAGAAAGGTCAAATCCTGACTCTCCTCCTTGTA
>JBOFGJ010000386.1:0-7395 GCA_051649065.1 Flavobacterium sp.
TTGCTGCATCTTGAGCAAACGAAATTGTAGTAAACGATAGCATTAACGCTAAACAAAAGAATAAAATCTTTGAAAACGAATTATGGTTACCCACTTTTTTCATAGTTATAAAATGATTTTCAACTAAACTTGGTCTTACTTAACAGCCAATTAGACTGCTATTCTATACACCTTATTTACAAACTCCGACAAAAATACAATTTATGACTTACTCTTAAAACCTTTAAACAGCTTAAAAGTCAATTTATATGCGTTCTAAATAACATCTGATTACCTCATTATCAAGATAATTTGTAAATTTGCCCTAAACATTATTCATTATGAGATTTTTAAGAAATTTTCTTGTCTTAAACTTAGTCCTATTTGCTAATAATCTGATTATAGCACAGTCCTCTAAAACCACGCTAAATGAGCCCTCAGCAGTAAAAGAGCTACTTAACAAGAAAAAGAACGCGAATACTTCTACTACAGTAAATGACAAATTCAAGATTCAAATCTTTTATGGAAAAAACACAGAGGCTAGATCTGCCTTAAGTTCATTCAGAAGAATATATCCTGAAGTAAATGCTACTATTGTTTACACTAATCCTTCATATAAAGTATTAGTCGGAAATTATAAAACTAGACTTGACGCAGAGCGCAATCTAAAAGTAATTCAAAAAGACTTTGAACATGCATTACTTATCAGACCAGGTAAATAATTCATAAATTTATTATAGGAAAAAGGGTTGTTAGTAAAAACTAACAACCCTTTTTTTAATCCAGTTTAAGCGATAGACATATAAACGAAAAGTAATTATACAAAATAGCTCTGAATTTATGAAAGGACTGAGTTTAAAATAGTCCTTGGACTGTTTTAAAACGAAGAGCCAGCAGTAGCAAGGCATGTAGTATGGTTCTAGAAGAAATGAAAGAGATATGAAGTAGAAATACTTTGCAGTATTTGGCTAACGCTTAATCATCACTAAACATTACTTCAAAATTACCACGAACTTGTTTATAAAACACAAAAAGCCTTAACTCTCGAGTTAAGGCTTTTCTTATATTATACACACTTTAATATAGTGTGATATTCATTAATTCAAACTATGCGAAGTTTTATCCCACTAAGTTGATAATCTTACCTGGTACGATAATTACCTTTTTAGGAGCATTCCCTTGTAATTGAGCTATTGTACGCTCATCTGCTAAAATAGCCGCTTTAATCTCTTCTTCAGTTAAATCTAATGGCAATTCAATCTTAAATCTCATTTTTCCATTAAATGACACAGGGTACTCTTTAGCACTCTCTACTAAATAAGAAGCCTTAAACTCCGGGAACTCTGCATAAGTAAGAGATGTAGTATGTCCTAACATTGACCATAACTCCTCTGCGATATGTGGTGCATATGGAGAAACGATAATTGCTAATGGCTCTAAGATACCTCTGTGATTACACTTTTGTTGAGATAACTCATTCACACAAATCATAAATTGAGAAACTGAAGTATTGAAAGAGAAATTCTCTATATCCTCAGTAACTTTCTTGATAGTCTTATGAAGTGACTTATACATCTCTGGAGTAGGCTCATCATTTATCACGACTACACCATTATCATCAGCATATAATCTCCATAGTTTTTTTAAGAAACCTGCTACCCCAGAAATACCAGCAGTATTCCATGGTTTAGCCTGCTCTAATGGCCCTAAGAACATTTCGTATAAACGTAGTGTATCCGCCCCATATTCTTCACAGATATCATCTGGATTCACTACATTATAATAAGACTTAGACATCTTCTCTACCTCATGACCAACGATATATTTACCATTTGCATTAAGAACAAACTCAGCTCCAGCATAATCAGGTCTCCAAGCTTTAAATTCTTCTGTATCTAATTCTGAAGAAGAATTCACTAAGCCCACATAAGCATATAGCTGTTGTACTTTTTCATCCTTAATCATATCCTTAGAAATAAAGGTATTTGTACCTTCTATTCTATATACGAAAGCAGAAGTCCCTAAGATCATTCCTTGGTTAATTAATTTTTTGAACGGCTCTTCTGTTGGAGCAACTCCAAAATCTTTTAAGAACTTATTCCAAAAACGACTATATAATAGGTGTCCCGTAGCATGTTCATTCCCTCCTATATATAAGTCTACATTTTGCCAATATGCCAAAGCCTCTGGCGAAGCGATATCTTCAGTATTCTGAGGATCCATATAACGCATCCAATACCATGAAGAACCAGCCCATCCAGGCATTGTATTTAATTCTAGAGGAAACACAGATACTCCATCTATTTTGTCGTTTTCAACAACTTTATTATTTATTGTATCCCATGCCCATACTGCAGCATTTCCCAAAGGTGGTTGCCCATCTTCAGTAGGCAAGTATTTTTCTACTTCTGGAAGAACGATTGGAAGATATTTCTTATCAATCATCTTTGGAAGATTATTTACATAGTACACAGGGAAAGGCTCACCCCAATAACGCTGACGAGAAAATACTGCATCGCGTAGACGGTAGTTCGTTTTACCTTTACCATGTCCAACTTTTTCTAATGCTTCGATAGCTTTAGCTGTAGCTTCTTTATAACTTAAACCATTTAAGAAATCAGACTCTATTAATAAGAAACCATCTTTATCAGCATAAGCTTCTTCTGTTATATCTTGATTAAAGATATTTTTGATTGTTATATTAAAATGCTTAGCGAATGCATAATCTCTAGTATCTCCAGCAGGCACAGCCATAACTGCTCCTGTACCATAACCAGCTAATACATAATCTCCGATCCATATCTCGATTGGTTCTTTTGTGAATGGATGTTCTGCATATGCTCCAGTAAACACTCCAGAGATAGTCTTCACATCTGCCATACGGTCACGTTCACTACGTTTAGAAGTAGCTTCAACATAAGCCTCAACAGCTGATTTTTGCTCAGCAGTAGTAATCTTACTTACTAAATCATGCTCAGGAGCTAACGTCATAAAACTAACACCAAATATAGTATCAGGTCTAGTAGTAAACACTTCGATAGTATCCTCTCCTTCTTTAAGATTAAATACTACAGATGCCCCTACCGACTTCCCGATCCAGTTGCGTTGACTCTCCTTAATACTCTCTGTCCAGTCAATATCATTAAGACCTTGTAGCAAACGTTCTGCATAAGCAGAAATACGCATACTCCATTGCTTCATTTTTTTTCTCACTACAGGATGACCTCCACGCTCTGATAGACCATCTTTGATCTCATCATTAGCAAGTACAGTACCTAAAGCAGGACACCAGTTTACTTCTGTCTCTGCTAGGTAAGTCATTCTATATTTAAGTAACATTGTTTCTTTCTCATCTGCACTAAATGCATTCCACTGATCTGCACTGAATACTTCGATAGCATCATCACATACAGCCTGTACATTTACATTTCCTTCTTTCTTAAAAATAGCTACTAATGTATCTATAGACTCAGCTTTATCACTTACCTTATTATACCATGCATTAAAAAGCTGGATAAATATCCATTGTGTATGCTTATAATAATCAGCATTAGAAGTACGTACCTCTCTACTCCAATCAAAAGAGAAACCGATTTTATCTAACTGTTCTCTATATCTAGCAATGTTCACCTCTGTTGTTACAGCAGGATGTTGTCCTGTTTGGATAGCATACTGCTCAGCAGGAAGACCAAAACTATCATATCCCTGAGGGTGGAGAACATTAAAACCTTGTTGACGTTTAAAACGAGTATAGATATCTGATGCGATGTATCCGAGCGGATGCCCCACGTGTAACCCTGCTCCAGATGGATAAGGAAACATATCTAAGACGTAATACTTCGGTTTATCAGCGTTATTCTCGGTTTTGAAAGTTTGGTTTTCTTTCCAAAATTTCTGCCATTTAGCTTCAATTTCGTTTGGATAATACTTCATACTATAATTTATATATCAAATTTTACACTTGGCTCTTTGTTTAACTTCTACAGATTAGGTCTCTGAACTCAGCAAATATGCAACCACAACAGTCCTATTATTTTTTACTAAGCTAAGATAAATACTTTAAAAAATGAACTGACTTACAGAACACTTCTACCCTATCTAGCAATAACTAATCTATGATTTCATCAAAAATCCCATCAGTTCAGGCAAAAATAAACTATATTTATAACAATTAGAAAACTTTAATCGTTATTGTCCTAATAAAAACGTTTTTGTTTGTTATTTTTACGCACTTAAATTAGATTGTATGGCAAGCTCTTATGAAAAATATCAAAAGCGAAGATTAATCTCTTCTTATTTTTCTGTTATCCTTAGTATTTTCCTAGTGCTATTCCTTTTAGGATCACTATGCTTATTCGTTATTAACTCTAAAAAAATCTCAGATAACTTTAGAGAGAATATACCTATGACAATATTCATCGAAAAGAACATTACCAAAGCTGATTTAGACAAATTCGGCTCATCATTAGGCAAAAAGGACTACATAAAAGAAGTAAAATTCGTTTCTAAAGAGGATGCTGCTAAAGAACACCAAGAAACCTTAGGAGAGGACTTCGTAGAATACTTAGGTTTTAACCCATTGCAAGATTCTTATGATATCAACCTCAAAGGTGAATATGTAGTAAATGACAGTATAGACAATATCCTTAAAGAATTAAACACGAATACAATCATATCTGATATTAAATACGATAAACAGTTAGTAGATCTAGTAAATGACAATGTTGCTAAAATAACTTCGTGGATATTGATCCTAGCAGGTTTTTTAACTGTAGTATCGATGCTACTAATAAACAGTTCATTGCGTTTATTAATCTTCTCTAGTAGATTCACGATTAAAACAATGCAAATGGTAGGTGCTACTAAGCGCTTCATTAGAAGACCATTTATAAAACACAGTATGAAGCTAGGGATTATAGGATCATTATTAGCTATCATGGCTATCATAGCACTTACTTTCTATGCAGATAGTAAGATGCCTGACCTTAACATTAATCCCAAAGAGGATTACATGCCTTTAGTTATTGTATCTATTGGTATTTTATTACTCGGAATGCTTATTACTAGTATTAGTACATTCTTTGCTACACAAAGATTCTTAAACCTAAAATCAGACGAACTTTATTAATATGAAAGATCAAGATCAAAACAAAGATGCTCTTCTTTTCTCTAAGAAGAATTACATTATTCTGCTAGTTAGTATTGCACTTGTTGCAATAAGTTTTTTCTTAATGGCTGGAGCTACTAATGATGTACCAACAGAGTTTAATGAAGACATTTACAGCTTTAGACGTATACACTTAGCACCAGCTGTATTCTTTATCGCTATAGGAGTAGCAATCTACGCAATATTCAAAAAAGATAACAAATAACAAACTATATACACTAAATGGATTTAATACAAGCTATCCTCCTAGCCATAGTAGAAGGACTAACTGAATATTTACCTGTATCTTCTACAGCGCATATGATATTCGTAAGTTCTGCTTATGGTATCCAAGAAGATGAATTCGTTAAACTTTTTCAAACTGCTATACAGTTCGGAGCTATCCTAGCCGTTGTTGCACTATATTGGAGAAAGTTCTTAGACTTCAGTAAGCTTAACTTTTATAAAAAACTAGTACTAGCGGTTATACCAGCATTAGTTTTAGGTAAGTTATTTGATGAAGCTATAGATAAGGTTTTAGGAGAAACTATATATATCGCTATTATGTTGATCATTGGTGGTATTGTATTAATATTTATAGATAAATACTTTAAAAACCCTAAGACGGTTAGAGAAGAAGATATCACTGTTAAGCAAGCTATAACTATTGGTTTTTGGCAATGTCTAGCGATGATGCCTGGTACGAGTAGATCTGCTGCTTCTATCATAGGAGGTATGCAACAAGGTCTATCACGTCAAGTAGCTGCTGAGTTCTCATTTTTCTTAGCTGTTCCTACTATGGCAGCCGTGACCGTATATTCTATCGTATTAAAAAAATATGAATCAGGAAAAATAGGATACGAGATATTATTAGACAATCCAGATAACATGAAGTTATTCTTATTAGGTAACGTCATCGCGTTTGTGGTATCTATTGTCGCTATCAAATTCTTTATCGGAATTATCAAAAAATACGGTTTCAAACCATGGGGATACTACCGTATCATCGCAGGAGCTTTATTACTACTATACTTCGGATATCTTAAACAATAATGATACAATACAATAAAGAAGCCTTTCAAGAAGGGCAAATACTCTTAATAGACAAACCTCTTACTTGGTCATCGTTTCAAGCTGTAAACAAGATTAAATGGCTATTAAAAAAACACTTTGAACTAAAGAAAATTAAAGTAGGACACGCAGGGACATTAGATCCATTAGCGTCAGGACTACTGATTATCTGTACAGGTAAATTCACTAAACAAATCAGTGAACTACAAGGTCAAATCAAAGAATATACAGGAACAATCACATTAGGTGGAACAACTCCATCTTATGACTTAGAGACAGAGATAGACCAGACCTATCCTACTGAGCATATCACTGATAGCGTATTAGACGAAGCTAGAGTATCATTCATCGGTATGATAGAACAGCGTCCACCAATCTTCTCTGCTCTTAAGAAAGATGGTAAACGCCTATATGAACACGCTCGTAAAGGAGAAGAAGTAGAAATCCCTACTCGTCCGATCACGATAGAAGAGTTTGAACTAACTAAGACTCAACTGCCAAATGTTGATTTCAGAGTAGTGTGTTCTAAAGGAACTTACATTAGATCTCTAGCATATGACTTTGGTCTTAAAGTTAATTCAGGAGCACACTTAAGTGCATTACGCAGAACTAAAATAGGTGACTTCGATGTTGCGAATGCTGTTACTCCAGATGAGTTCGAAGAACAGTTATTAAAAGCACTAGGCATCGATACTCCAGTACAAGAGTAACGTATACCTAATATATAATCAAAAAACCACAAGATATCTTGTGGTTTTTTTGTTTTTTCGTGAAACCGTCTTTCTGTGATATTGCCCTCACGCCGCCTGGCTCCATCGCTAAAAATGCCCACAGGGCACTTTCTTAACGCTCAGTCCTGTGAAATCGTTGAGTCTATTTCGTCATCTATGTACATTATGGCGCAAACCAAAACATTCTTAATTCTTAATTCCCTGAAAGGAATTCATCCTTTAAGCACATTATGCTCATAGGATAGCATAGGTGAAATTAGGCAAAAAATAGTCAAATGTGGTGTTTTCTTCCCTTTGCTTAAAATTCCAATTTTAGTATCTTGACCTTTGCAAGTGTTTTGTAATGAGATGTATTATATAATCACAATCAAATTTGAGCAGAGGTTCATTTCTGTTATTTCGAGTATTGTTTTATTGGATAATTCGTGAGGTATGCGTGCTGTATAGGTGCTGAATCAGACCTCCTGA
>JBOFGJ010000387.1:0-6067 GCA_051649065.1 Flavobacterium sp.
TCTATAAGTTTGCTTAAATGTGCAGGAGAGAAAAAAGTAGGAGTACCCCCGCCTAAGTGAATCTCCTTGATGACAGGTTTCTCTTCAAATAGGTTACAGTATAAATCCCACTCTTTTAAAAGAGCGTCTATATAAGGACTCTCTACCTCATGTCTTTTAGTTATCCTCTTATGGCATCCACAGAAAGTACATAAGCTCTCGCAAAACGGTAGGTGTATGTAGATACTAATCCCTTCGTCTTTATTAGATTCAATGAAGGATCTCTTTAGAGAATCAATCCATTTATCTCTACTAAAAGAGGTCTCTTCCCAATAAGGAACAGTGGGATAGCTAGTGTATCTAGGACCGGGTACATTATACTTTTGTATAAGAGAAAGTGACATATTTGTTCTATATTTGAAAACAAATATATAGTGATGTAAATTCGCATACTATGATATTTGTCATTTTTGTTAAACTATTAAACATTCTTATATGAAAAAGTATAACGTTTTGATTCTTTTGTTTATTATGACGTTAAGCGTCTCTTTTACAGGGTATAGTCAAGATAAAACAAATCACTTATTGAATAATTCTTCTTTTCAGCAAGTTATAGAAAAGACGGAAGTACAACTTATCGATGTACGCACACCTAAAGAGTTCTCAGAAGGAACTATAGAGTACGCAAAGAACATTGATTTTTTAGGAGAGAATTTTCTAGAGCAGACTAAAGACTTGTCAAAAGATAAACCATTATATATCTTCTGCAAATCAGGTAAGCGCAGTGAGAAAGCTAGAAATCTTTTATTAGAGAATGGTTTTAAAGAAGTGTATGAGTTAGAAGGTGGATATACGAAGTGGAAGGAGTAGTTTTATGTGAAGTTGTGATGTCGTGAAGTTGTGAAGTTGTTGTTTGAAAGTTTAATTGTCTTATTAAGAGTAATATTCTCATTCAAAAAAACAAAAAACCGAAATCACAAAAAAAACTGTACATCATACACCGTTAACTAAATATCTATATTTATCAATATTTTAAGAGTTGCGATTGTCATTTGGTTGATATAATTACTATTTTTGATAAAAAGAAGGAAATCATGGGATTTATTAAAGCACTTATTATTATTGTTCTGATATATTACGCATTTAAGATAGCGATGCGTTATTTGTTTCCTGTATTAATATACAAGGTAGCGAAGAAAGCAGAACAGAATTTTCAACAAAGACAACAAGAGTATAATCAATATAACGGAAGTCAAAGTAATCAAGAGTCTCAGACTTATACTGATACATCTACTCAGAGTGGCAGAGTACCGCGCTCTACTAAAATAGTAGGAGAGTATGTAGACTTTGAAGAAATCGACAAAAAGTAATATTAAAAGACCATTTAAAGCCCTCAGGAGCAGTTGCTCTTGAGGGCTTTTTTTTGACTTTAAAGAAAACTACATTGATATCTTTAAAGCATCCTTAAAATTACTTACTTTAGCATCTTAAATAGTAGTATAAATGTCATCAGAAACAACCAATACGTTTAAAAAGATTTATCCACATCTGTTAGTGGTTTTAGGATTCATAATAGTAGCACTATTATATTTTTCGCCAATATTGTCAAATAAAGTGATTTACCAATCCGATATCGTACAATATACCGGAATGGCTAAAGAGCAAATCGACTTTAGAGAAGTAGCTAAAGAAGAACCATATTGGACAAACAGTGCCTTCGGAGGAATGCCAACTTATCAGTTAGGAGCTAAGTTTCCTCATAATTATGTAAAAACACTAGACAGTGCTATCCGTTTTTTACCTAGACCAGCAGATTATCTATTTATCTACTTTCTTGGTTTTTATGTATTACTAGCTTCTTTAGGGATGAAGCCATTGCGTTCTTTTATAGGAGCATTAGCTTTTGGTTTTTCTACCTATTTGATTATTATCTTAGGAGTAGGGCATAATGCTAAAGCACATGCTATCGCTTATATGCCAATGGTTTTAGCAGGAGTATTATTAGTCTTTAGAAAGCATTATATAAAAGGAGGATTGCTTACACTATTTGCAGCAGCATTAGAGATCGGAGCTAATCACTTCCAGATGACATATTACCTTCTATTGTTGTTGATCTTAGTAGGTATATATTATATGGTAATATATATCAAACAAAAAGACTTTAAAGCTATTGGGTATTCTTTAGCAGTACTTATAGGTGCAGCGATATTGAGTATAGGAGCGAATGCGACTAACCTTATGGCTACTTCTGAATACACTAAGTTTAGTACGCGTAGCAACAGTGAATTAACTTACCAACCTGATGGTTCTGCTAAAGTATCTTCTAATGCGATGAGTTATGACTACATCACAGAATATAGCTACGGAATCTTCGAAAGTTTAAACTTAATCGCACCTCGTCTTACAGGTGGAGCAAATGGAGAGAAGTTAGGAACTGATTCGAATACCTATAAGTTATTCAAATCTGTAGGAGCGAATGATCAGCAGGCAACAGAGATGGCAGCTAGTTCTCCTACATATTGGGGAGATCAGCCTATCGTAGCAGCACCAGCTTATATCGGAGCTGTTGTATTCTTCTTATTTGTACTAGGAATCTTCGCAGAGAAGAGAAATATCAAGTATATCTTTATTGCAGGAGCAGTGTTCTCACTGATGTTATCTTGGGGTAAGAACTTCCCAGTGCTGACAGACTTCTTTATAGACTATTTCCCGATGTATAATAAGTTTAGAGCAGTATCATCTATCCAAGTAATCTTAGAGATGTGTGTGCCTGCTTTAGCGATTATGGGGCTTTATGCCTATAGCAAATTAGAGAAACAAGAACAATTAGCATCACTTAAGAAATCAGGTATTGCAGTAGGGGCTATTATTATCTTGTTATTCTTAGTAAAAGGAACATTGAGCTTCACAGGTTTAAATGATGAGTACTACAGAGGAGCTTATGGAGAGATAGGGCCAGGCTTTATTAATGCTTTGATACAAGATAGAAAGGATATGTACACAGCTGATTTGATCAGAAGTTTTGTACTTATCGCGTTAGCAGCAGCAGCATTATACTTCTCTACTAAAGGGAAAATAAGTGCTCAGATAACAGCAGTTATCGTAGGTGTGCTGATGGTAGGGGACTTAGTATTAGTAGATAGAAACTATGTGAATGATTCTCACTTCGTATTAGCATCACAAATGAATACTCCGTTTCAAGCAACACCTGCAGATAAGGTTATTCTAAATGATACAGAGCACTTTAGAGTATATGAGTTCAGCGGTGGGTTTAATAGTGCGAGAAGCTCTTTCTTTCATAATTCACTTGGAGGATACCATGCAGCGAAGCCTCGTAGATTGCAAGAATTAGCAGATTATCAGTTGAACCAAAACTCTAATATGGAGGTACTGAATATGATGAATGTGAAGTACATTATCCAGAAAGATGAAGAGGGAAGAGATGTGCCTTTATTAAATGATAATGCTAACGGAAATGCTTGGTTTGTCTCTAGCGTGAAGAAAGTAGAGAATGCAGATGCAGAGATGAAAGCCTTAACAGGATTAAAGACGAAAGAACAAGCTGTTCTTAATACTACTATGTTTAAGGATATCGCAATTAAAGATAATTATACAGTAGATTCATTAGCTACAATCAACCTTAAGAGCTATGCTCCTAATAAGATCACTTATGAATCAATGAATACTAATGATGGATTAGCAGTGTTCTCTGAGATATACTATCCTCACGGATGGGTAGCGAAGGTAGATAATGTAGAAGTGTCTATCGTGGCAGTAGACTATGTATTAAGAGCTATCGAACTTCCTAAAGGAAAACATACAGTAGAATTCACATTCGAACCTGAAGTTATCTCTAAAGGAGGAACTATAGCGTTAATCTCAAGTATTCTAATTTTATTAATTACTGCAGGAGGTATTTATCTAGTGGTGAAGAAGAAGTAAGTGTTTTTGTGATTTCGTTTTTTTGTTTTTTTGAATGAGGATATTACTCTTAATAAGACAATCAAACTTTCAAACAACAATATCACGACTTCACGTTTTTTTGTGATTTCGGTTTTTTGTTTTTTTGAATGAGGATATTACTCTTAATTAGACAATTAAACTTTCAAACAACAACATCACAACTTCACGCCATCACGTCATCACAAAAAAACAGAATAAAAAAACAAAATGCAGAACGAGTATGTCTAAGAAAAAAGTTTTAATCATAAGTTACTATTGGCCGCCAGCAGGAGGACCAGGTGTACAGCGTTGGCTGAAGTTTGTCAAATATTTGCCAAGCTTTGATATAGAGCCAATAGTTTATGTTCCTGATAATCCTAGTTATCCCCTAATAGATACAAATAATAAGAGCGAAGTAGATCCTTCGATTATAGTGTTAAAACAGCCTATTAACGAGCCTTATCGCAAGGCGAGGTTAGTGAGTGGAAAGAATACAGATACATTAAGTGCAGGTATTATACCAGATAAGAAGAAACAGACTTTTACAGATAAACTATTGCTTTGGGTAAGAGGGAACTTCTTTATTCCAGATGCTCGAGTAAGTTGGGTCAAGCCATCTGTTGCTTATTTGGCAGACTATTTAAAGCAAAATAAGGACATAGAGACAGTTATTACAACAGGACCACCTCACAGTATGCATTTGATAGGAATGGCGCTTAAAGAGCAGTTAAACCTCCAGTGGATAGCTGACTTTAGAGATCCGTGGACTACAATAGGCTATCACAAGGAATTAAAGCTAAATGAATCTAGTACAGCTAAACATCTAGAACTAGAGAAAGAGGTTTTAAATAAAGCAGATCAAATCATCGTTACAAGCAAAACAACGAAGAAAGAGTTTCAAGAGAAAACAAGTAAGCCTATAACAGTCATTACCAATGGCTATGATATCACAAGTCTAGGGAAGATACCTTTAGATGAGAAGTTTAGCTTAGCGCATATAGGTTCTTTTTTGTCTGAACGCAATCCTAGAATACTGTGGAAGGCAATATCGGAACTAAGAAAAGAGAACAAAGCGTTTAAAGAGGCGTTTCAACTGAAGTTAGTAGGGAAGGTGAGTGCTCAAGTATTGGATGCAATTAAAGAGTTTAAGTTAGAGGACTGTGTGCTAAACTTAGGCTATGTAGATAATGTAGAAGCCTTGAGACAAATGCGCGCTTCACAAGTATTGCTATTGATAGAGATAGACTCTGAAGATACTAAGGCTATTATACCAGGTAAATTGTTTGAATATATGGCATCTGAACGTCCTATCTTAGGGATAGGCCCAGAGGAGTCTGACTTCTTTGATATTGTCAAAGAGACTAATACAGGTAAAGTAGTGTTGTATAGTGAGAAAGATAAGTTGAGCGAAATCTTATTAGAATACTTCGAACTATACCAAAAACAACAACTTAAGGTATTTGGTATGGGGTTACAGTACTATAGCCGCAAGCGACTAACAGAAAAACTAGCTAAATTAATTAGGAATTAGGACCTCTGTTTGTGAGTATTCAGCTAATGCTTAATTTGAGTAAATATAAAAGGCTGTGTCATAACTTTGACACAGCCTTTATTTTATCCTCTATTTACGAGATTTATCTAAGTGATTATTTTAGTTTTTCTTTTAAGTAATGACCTGTTAGAGAAGCCTTGTTCTTAGCTACTTCTTCAGGAGTACCGAAGGCTACTAGCTCACCGCCATATTCACCACCACCAGGACCTATGTCGATGATGTAATCTGCACATTTAATCAAGTCAAGGTTGTGTTCAATAACGATGATAGAATGTCCTTTCTCGATTAAAGCTTCGAATGACTTCAGCAACTTCTGAATGTCGTGGAAGTGAAGACCTGTCGTTGGCTCATCGAATACGAATAGTACTTTATCTCTAGTTGTTCCTGCTAATAAGAAAGATGCCAGTTTGATACGTTGTGCTTCCCCACCTGATAGGGTAGAAGAAGACTGACCTAGCTGTACATATCCTAATCCCACATCGTGTAGAGGTTGTAGCTTCTGAGCTATTTTGGTTTGTTTATGTAGATCAAAGAACTGTAGCGCATCATCTATCGTCATTGTCAATAGGTCGTCTATGTTCTTTCCTTCAAAGT
>JBOFGJ010000388.1:0-2084 GCA_051649065.1 Flavobacterium sp.
TGAAGTATTAGAACGTCAAGCAGAGTGTTTGGGATTGCCATTAGATATTGTTTATCTCAATGAGAAGTTAAACTTACAGGAATACGAAGCTATTATAACGACTCAGCTTACTAAATACAATGATTTAGGAATAAGAGAAAGTGCGTATGGAGATATCCTCTTAGAAGACTTAAAAACATTTAGAGAGGCACAGTTAGCTCGATTAAATATACGTGGAGTATTTCCATTGTGGAATAGGAATACAACAGAGCTTATCCACGAGATGGTAGATAGCGGTCTAAAGACAATTGTAGTCTGTGTGAATGAGCAGTACTTAGACAAAAGCTTTGTAGGTAGAACTATTGATGAACAGTTTATAGCTGATTTACCAGAAGGTGTTGATCCTTGTGGAGAGAATGGAGAGTTTCACACCTTTGTGTATGATGGACCAATGTTTAAACAACCAGTTCCCTTTGAGTTAGGAGAGATAGTTTATAAAACTTATGACGCACCTAAACAGTGTAACCAAAAGGAGATATTACACTACGGTTTTTGGTTCTTAGATATTCTGTAATTACTTAGCTTTTTTCTTCTGTTGGATTAAAAAGATTATCGATAAGAATAAGAAAACTAAGAAGCCTCCTGTTGAAGCAGCAATTTTCCATGTCTGTTCATTGTCTAAGTTTCTTATGAATACAAAGAAACTAATGATCAAAGGCGTTAATACGAGAAGATAAAGTACAAAGTTATTTTTCATATATCATTGATTTTAATATTTCTAAGGTAATAAAAAAGTCAGTAACACTGTTACTGACTTGATATGAATTATAATTTATAAGATAAATTGACAAAGAAGTTTCTACCAGGATTAGGTATCTTATTCCAATCCGCATAGGTAGAGTAGTATGTGTCAAGAATATTCTGAATACCAACGCCTAAACCTAAAGAGTTCTTTCCGATAGAGAAGTGGTAATTAGCATTCCAATTGACTACAGCATAAGCAGGAGTTTCTGTTTCTCCATAGAACTTAGCTGCATTGGTTTTAATAGCATTTCCATTCACACTTAACTGAGTAGTCAAATCATTCCATCTGTAATCAACAGCTGCTCTATAAGCGAATGGGCTAATAAAAGGTAAAGTATTGTTATCACTATCTTTTCCGTAGTTATAGCTTGCTCCACCTGATATTTTTATATCAGAAGTGATTTTATAAGTAAAGTCCCAATTAATAGAGGCTTGTGTAGCACTGTCTAAGTTGTTGTATACTTTTACTCCTAATCCTCCTGCTGTCATCGCATTAAAAGGAGGTGTGATCACTCCAATGATATAATCTGTTAGGTAGAATATAGAACCAGATAATTTAGTAGAGAAGGCAGGTGTCGCATACTTAATAAAGAAGTTCCCTTCATAAGAAGATTCATTCTTCAGATTTGGGTTACCTATGTAATCATATCTATCCCCGCTGTTAAATAAATAGTATCCATATCCTTCAGAAACAGAAGGAGCGCGATTACCATAACCTATACCTACACCATATATCCACTTGTTTTCTATTCTCTCGTAGTTAACAGCGAAGTTACCTACAGTTCGTGTTTTTGTTCTTTCTATAGAATTGTCATTGTGAAAAATACCTAATTGATTTTTTCCATATTGACTAGTTTCATTAGTGTTTGTACCAATATTACCAGAGAACATCAAGCTCTGTTTGTCATCAAGCTGCCAATGGTCTTTTAATGTAGCTCCTACAAACGTAGTTTTTACATCTGGCCAAGTATAAGCAAACATATCTAAACCTCCTGGAATACTAGATAACATAGTCATCTCTGCTAAAGACTTATTGTAATAAGCGTTTAGTGTTCCTGTTAAGTGATGTTTGTCTTTTACTGTAGTTTGTAGTGTAGAATAAGCGCCATACGTATCCGTCCAGCCTGGCATATCCATGCGTATTACTACATTAGGACGTTTAGTATCGTCCATTCTATGCGTAATTGTGTTATAGTATAATTTGGTTTCCCATTTGTCTATCCAAGAGTTAGTAGGAGTATAGGTATGTTTTATAGAAGTAATTAACGCTTCTGCTAATGATACATCCATTGGCAGAGCTG
>JBOFGJ010000389.1:0-1983 GCA_051649065.1 Flavobacterium sp.
TACTATAGTCGAGAGATGTGATATAACTCAAAATCGAGATAAGACTGAATTAGTGAGACTGAGTAGAAATAGCCCTATGCGTTATTCTAACGGAGTGCCAACTGTAGTAAGGTTCATAGTACACCTATAGAGCTAATGAAAGAACTAAGTGATAGTATTGCTTTATAGTATTGGGCTAATACATAGTCTGCATTTAAGATAGATACATACAAAAAAAGCTAGTGAATACATTATTGTATTTACTAGCTTTCCTTTTATTGTGGTAACTCTTTATAACTTGAGATAGTCACTACTCTTTATACACTCGTTTTAAGAATAAGTTGTTCATTGGGTTAATGCCTAATCCCTTTACATTCTGATGAGAGAAACGTGCTGCTCTATCGTAAAACAAGATGATAGCAGGTACTTCGTCTGCGATAATGTGATCCATTTGCTGATAGAGTATAGCTCGTTTATCTGGAGAGACTTCACTTAAAGCTTGATTGTATAGTTTGTCATATTCCTTATTGTCAAATCGAGTATAGTTAGGTCCATTAGGAGCCTTGTTCTTTGAATAAAATAGAGATAGATAGTTCTCTGCATCTGGGTAATCTGCTATCCAGCTTCCTCTAAAGAATGACACTTTCCCTGACGCCATACCCTGACGTAAAGATGCTGGAGGAGTGACATCTACCACTACATCTATCCCGATCTTCTTCCACTCGCGCTGTAGATATTCTCCTATATCTAGATAAGAAGCATTCGTAGATAGCGTTACTTCTACTCTGTCTAGCTTCTTCTCTTTTTTATAAGCATTCACTAGCTCTAAAGCAGCTTGTGGATTATATAATGGATCAAGAGAGATTTGCCCCTCAAGGCCTTTAGGAATAATCCCCCCTACATTATCTTCCCCCATCCCACTGCGCAAATGAAGTAACATCTTATTTCGGTCAAATCCCTTATTAAGTGCTTGTCTTATCCTTTTATCTTGTACTGCACTAGGCGAATCAAGGTTAAAGCCAAGATATTCTGTATTCAGATAAGGCCCTGTCGCCATTTGGATTTTATCCTTGTACTTAGGGTTGAGTTGTCCATCTTCAGTGATGATTTCATCTTTATAAGACGGATCTAATCCTGAGATAAAGTCTAAATTCCCTTGTAAGAATTGTAAGAAACTACTCTGTTTATCAGGTAAGAAAGTGATAGATACTGCCTCTAGATAAGGTAAGGACACCCCTTTCTCATCTTTCTCGAAGTAGTGATTATTCTTGCGCAATACTAATTTTATATTCTCTTCCCAAAACTTAAAGTAGAAAGGCCCTGTCCCGATAGGGTGAGAACGGAAGTCTTGTGTCTTATCTTCCACCACTTCCTTAGGCACCACAGAGGCATACCTCATCGATAACAATCCTAAAAATGCAGGAAAAGCTTCCTTAAGTTCTATGCGAAACACACTGTCATTAACAGCGGTGAACTTCTCTACCTTCTGAAATATCCACGCACCTGGAGAGACGACATTCTTATCTACTATTCTATTAAAGCTATAAGCGAAATCACTTGCATTCACTGTGCGTGTACTGTCTGCTCCAAAATTAGGATGCTTATGGAAGTACACATTTGATCTAAGGGTAAAGTCATATCGCTTACCATCTTCACTTATAGTCCACGATCTAGCAATATCAGGCTGTACGTGTAGGCTGTCATCTAGCTGAACCAACCCGTTAAAAAGTTGATTACACGGCCAAATAATAGCCATACTTCTAGCGAAAGCAGGGTCTAATGTTTGAATATTAGCATTCTCATTATATCTAAAAACTAAATTGATATCTTGATAAGCTGATTTATTCTGACAAGAAAACGTCAGTACACAGACACAAAATATTGAAACGTAATGAATTATTGATTTCATCAAACCGATTTTTGTACGTAAATTTGCAAACCTTTTCAATATTGAAAAAGTAAATATAATTCAAAGTTACTACTTAGTAAGTAATCATTATGGAA
>JBOFGJ010000390.1:0-4097 GCA_051649065.1 Flavobacterium sp.
TAAATTATGAGCCTATCATAACTGCTGGATATCAGCAAAACTCACACAGTCAGTTCCAGTTAGGACTTGAGTATAGTCTTATGAAAAATAGTAGTGATTGGCTATTTGTAGGGGCAGGTGTGATGACTACGCCATATCACGATAAATGGTATTGGCTACCTTATGCAGATGTAACACGTAGTTGGGGGATAACTTTTTGTGGGGCAAAAGCAACTACACGTCATATACAACCACAACTAGGTATTTCGCTACTTAATCTTATGGACATAGGGGTAGGATATGCTATACCGTTTAATGAGAATACTAGCAATCCAGTTATTAAGGGGTTTACCTTCTCCCTAAAGATACGAATGACAAATGACAACAAGACTTATATGAAAATAATGTAGAGAAATGTTTTCTATTTTTATAAGAAAAGCCTTAGTAAGCTATTACTAAGGCTTTTCTCATTTAGGGTTCTAATTACCCATGTATGTGTTCTTTATTACCATAAGATTGGATAAGTTCTCCTTCGAACTCAAGCCATTCTTGCCAACGCTTATCTACATCTACGCGTTCTGTGTATTTACGTGCAAACTTTAGAAAAGTAGTATAATGATTAGCTTCTGAGATCATAAGTTCGTGGTAAAATTTAGCAAGCTCCTCATCTTTGATATTCTGAGATAGTGTTCTAAAACGTTCACAACTTCTCGCTTCTATCATCGCAGCAAAAAGAAGTTTGTCTATAAAGCATTCGTTGCGACTACCGTCTTTTTTAGAGAATTTATATAGTTGTCCGACGTAGTCATCTTTGCGTTCTCTACCTAAAGTATATCCACGTTCTTTAATGATGTTATGTACCATCTGGAAGTGTTGCATCTCTTCGATAGCTATCTCTGTCATTTCAGTAACTAAGTCTTCGTGTTCTGAATTATAGGCGATAATAGTTATAGCATTTGTAGCAGCTTTTTGCTCACACCAGCAGTGATCCGTTAATATCTCTTCTAAATTAGCCTCAGCGATATTTGCCCAGCGTGGGTCAGTTAATAGTTTTAATCCTAACATAATTCCTTTTCGTTTGATACAAAAGTAGTAATTATTAGGAAGATAAAAAATGAATAGAGTCTATGACGATTGTCTTGTCTTTTGAGATTATAGTCTATTTTTGTGATATGGAACAGAGATTATCAGGAAAGAAAGTATTAGTTATAGGTCCAGTATGGCCAGAGTCTAGGTCTTCTGCAGCAGGTAAGCGTATGCTACAGTTGCTTCAATGCTTTAAGGATTGGGGGATGGAGATTTATTTTGGTAGTACAGCGAAGAAGTCAGATGTAAGTGATGATTTATCTATTTATGGAGTAAAGGAAGTAGAACTTTGGCTTAATGATATCCGTACTGATGAGGTATTGGCTCTACTAATGCCTGATGTGGTTATGTATGATAGATTTATGATAGAGGAGCAGTTTGGCTGGCGTGTGACTGAGCAATGTCCTGATGCGCTAACTATTTTAGATACTGAGGATTTGCACTTCTTGCGTTTCGCACGTCAAGAGATGCAGAAAAAAGGCGGAGAGGATATTGCGGAATATCTATATACAGAGCGTACTAAGCGCGAATTAGCAAGTATTTTGCGTTGTGATTTGACGTTGATTATCTCTGGATACGAGTTTAAGTTGTTGATAGATACATTCCATATTCATCCAAATAGCTTGTTGTTTTTGCCTTTTATGGAGCAGAATATTAGTGAGGAGGAGGTTAGTAAGTGGAGAAGTTATGAGGATAGAGCTGACTTTGTGTTTATTGGGAACTTTATTCACGAGCCAAATTGGCAAACAGTGTTGTATTTAAAGAAAGAAATATGGCCACTACTGCGCAAACGTTTACCCCAAGTAAATATGCATATCTATGGTGCTTATCCTTCACCTAAAGTGATGCAGTTAAATAATGAGCGTGAGCGATTCTTAGTTCACGGAAGAGCAGATGATGCCTTAGAAGTACTTAGTAAAGCAAGAGTACTGTTGGCGCCTATACCATTTGGTGCAGGTATTAAAGGGAAGTTCGTAGATGCTATGCGAGTAGGTACGCCATCTGTGTCTTCGTCGGTAGGTGTCGAATCAATGAAAGGCGATTTAGAATGGAGTGGTTTTGTAGCTGATGAGGTGGCGGATTTTATTGATAAGGCAGTTGATTTGTACATTAACGAGGCATTGTGGTGTAAGAAGCAACAACACGGTATCAAACTGATGGCTAATTATGATTATACACATTATTCTCGTCAGTTCTTACAAGCTATAGTTAGGTTGTCAAGCGATCTAAATGCTACACGAAGAGTAAACTTCTTAGGGGAAATGCTAAAACATCACACAGCTCAGAGTAGTAAGTTCTTTGGTATGTGGATACAAGAGAAGAATAAAAAAAGCGAGTAATTGCTTACTCGCTTTTATATTGATGAGAAGATGATTATTTCATCATTTCAGTGTAATATTTGTAGAATAATGGAATAGTCTCAATACCTTTAAGGTAATTGAATACTCCGAAATGCTCATTAGGAGAGTGAATCGCATCAGTGTCTAATCCGAATCCCATCATCACTGATTTAGAACCTAATTCTTCTTCGAATAAAGCTACGATAGGAATACTTCCTCCTGAACGAACAGGGATAGGTGTTACTCCGAATGTATCAGTATATGCTTTAGCAGCTGCTTGGTATCCGATAGAGTCGATAGGAGTCACATATCCTTGACCACCATGATGAGGTTTAACTTCTACGCGAACTCCTGCAGGAGCGATGCTTTCGAAGTGTTTTTTGAATAGTTCAGTGATTTCTTCCCACTCTTGGTTAGGTACTAAACGCATAGATATTTTAGCGAATGCCTTACTAGCGATAACTGTTTTAGCTCCTTCACCTGTATAACCACCCCAAATACCGTTAACGTCTAGTGTAGGACGGATAGAGTTGCGCTCATTCGTAGTGTAGCCTGCTTCTCCATATACATCATCGATATCTAAAGCTTTTTTGTAATTATCTAAAGAGAATGGACGTTTAGCCATTTCGTCTCTTTCTTCACGAGATAACTCTTCTACTTTATCATAGAAACCAGGAACAGTGATATGATTATTCTCATCGTGAAGAGAAGCAATCATCTTAGTTAATACATTGATTGGGTTAGCTACAGCACCACCATATAGACCTGAGTGTAAGTCACGGTTAGGACCAGTAACTTCTACTTCTACATAACTTAAACCTCTTAATCCTGTAGTGATAGAAGGTTGTTCATTAGAGATCATACCTGTATCAGAGATTAAGATAACGTCATTCTTAAGTTTTTCTTGGTTTCTCTTAACGAACCAACCTAAACTTACAGAACCTACTTCTTCTTCTCCTTCGATCATAAACTTCACGTTACAAGGAAGCGTATTATTAGCCACCATATATTCGAAAGCTTTGACATGCATAAACATTTGACCTTTGTCATCACATGCACCACGAGCGAAGATAGCACCTTCAGGGTGTAACTCTGTTGTTTTGATTACTGGTTCGAACGGAGGAGATGTCCAAAGTTCAATAGGATCAGCAGGTTGTACATCATAATGACCATATACTAATACCGTTGGTAGTGTAGGGTCAATGATTTTCTCACCATAAATAATAGGGTAACCTGGTGTTTCGCATAATTCTACTATATCACATCCAGCTACTTCTAAACTTTTTTTAACTGCTTCAGCAGTATTGATTACATCTTGTGAATACGCACTATCAGCACTGATAGAAGGCATTTTTAATAGTTCAATTAGCTCATCTAAAAGACGTTGCTTGTTTTCTTGAACAAATTGTTTTGAATCTTTCATAATATAAAAGGATACATTGATTTTGTTACTCACAAAGCTAAGAATAAAAAAATACAATTTTTTTCTTGCAGATAAAAAAACCTATTGTATATTTGCAACGTCTTAAAGGAACAGGATGTTCCACTGATTACGCGGGTATGGTGAAATTGGTAGACACGCCAGACTTAGGATCTGGTGCCGCAAGGTGTGAAGGTTCGAGTCCTTTTACCCGCACAAAAGCCTCTTCAAACGAAGAGGCTTTTTTATTTCAAATATTTTGATCCTCTTTA
>JBOFGJ010000391.1:0-10557 GCA_051649065.1 Flavobacterium sp.
GATGCTATTAAGGAAAATAGAACAGTCATTATCGTTTCTCATAGTATCTCTCAGATTATAGATGCACATAATATCGTGGTGATGGAGAAAGGTAGAGTAGTGGAAAATGGTAAGCACGAACAGCTATATGAGAATAAGAGTACATACTACGAGATATTCTCTGCTATGGCAAATAGCTTAAACTTAGAGAGGATCTCTCAGACTTTACAGCAAGAGTAAAGTAAACATATATTAGGTTGTGTAATAGAGCCACTGCGTATGCGGTGGCTTTATTTTTTTACAAATTGCTTTTTTGACTTATGTCAATGTTTTTGGAGGCTAGGAAGTAGAACTTTGTCCTATCAAAAAATGTAAAAAGATGAATAGTAAGTATTATAAGTATGTAAATACTTTGTTTGTAGTCGTTCCGATGACTTTGATTATGGCAATAGTTGGATTAGTTAGAAACTATGGTTTCGGTGAAGGATGGTTCTTTTTGTTTCTAAAAGCTTGGAGTGTGATGTTGCCTGTAGCGTATGCATCAGCATTTCTAATCATTCCAAGAGCGCGCAAATATGCAGAGCGATTAATTAAATAAGAAAAAATATATAATGAGCACACTAGAAAATGTCTTAAACCAATTTGGTTGGGATAGTCAAGAAAGGGTAAATCAAGCCCTTAGTTTTATTAAAAGTGGTAAGGGAGTTTTGTTGTTAGATGACCAAGACAGAGAGAATGAAGGAGATATTATCTTCTCAGCACACTTAATGTCAGAACAAGATATGGCAATGATGATCCGCTACTGTAGTGGAGTGATTTGCCTGTGTTTAACTAATGATAAGGCAGACGAATTAGAATTGCCTTATATGGTGACAGAGAATAGTTCGCGTTTTCAAACGCCATTTACTGTAACTATTGAGGCAGCTGAGGGAGTGACTACAGGATTATCTGCGGCAGATAGATTAACTACTGTACGTGCGGCAAGTGATAAGAATGCAAAGCCTGCTGATCTAGCTCGTCCTGGACATATATTTCCACTTAGAGCAAAGAATGGTGGAGTGCTAGAACGCAATGGACACACAGAAGGAGCGATAGACTTAATGAAGTTGGCAGGTCTTCCGCCTCAGGCAGTATTATGTGAGCTAATGAATGACGATGGTACTATGGCGAGATTACCTGAAGTAGTAGCATTCGCTAAAGAACATAAAATGACGGTATTAAGTATAGCAGATTTAGTATATTACCATACTTTTGTAACAGAGAAATAAAGAAATATAAATGAAGCAACTGATTGAATATATACAAGATAGAGTGAAAGTGAGTGACGAGGAGCTAGATATGATCCTTTCTTTTTTTCGCTATGAGAAACTGCAAAAGGGTGAGCAACTTACTTCTTCTGGGGTTAACTCACAGAAGCTTTATTTCGTATGTAAAGGGTGTTTGCGTATATTTTATATAAATGAGGCTGGGCAGGATGCTACGAGATTCTTTGCTTTTGAAAATCAATTTGCGACTGCCTTGGTTAGTTTTATCAATAGTTCGGCTTCGTCTGAGTATCTACAAGCCTTAGAAGTAAGTGAAGTTTATTCTATCACACACGCTGATTTTTACAATCTATTAGAACTTATTCCCAAGTGGGAGAAGTTCTATAGACAGTATTTAGAATTCGCTTACATCAATAATACAAATAGATTACAAGCAATGGTGACGATGGATGCCGCAGAACGATATAACGAACTACTCAAGCTTAATCCCCAAATAGTACAGCGATTACCTAACAAGATAGTTGCTTCATATCTTCATATCTCTCAGGAAACCCTGAGTAGAATAAAATCTAAATAAGTCGGATTGTTTATTTTAAATCGTTAGTTGTATTGTCTTTTTTTGACTACCAACACTTTAAAGTTGCTTGTACTGCTGCACGTAAATTAGCCTATTGTGTTGTATGTAAATTAGCCTATCGTGCAAATAGATTGAATTAATCAATGGTTTTAATCAAGTAATACAATATAACATTTTCATAAATAGTATCTTATGTCTGAGAATATGGTTTTAGATTCATTTATATATTATACATGTTTATTCTATTTAGAATTAGCATTAGAAAGGATTCAATAAAGACAAAATGTCTATCGCTTAATCTAGGTTAGATAAGAAGTAGTATCTTAGTGCTAATGTAATACTATTTAAGATATACATTATGAAAGTAGACTTAAACGAACAATTCTTTTGGGAATTAATAGCGCAAGCGAATACTAGTTATACGCCTGAATCTTATGAGTTAGACGAACATATTGATGAGTTGACCGCCTTGTTATCAGAGTTAGATTCAGGTGAGATGATTTTGTTTGAGATGACGCTGAGAAAGAAGATTAATCAGCTTAATACAGTAGAGATAGCAGAGCTAAGTATGATCTTAGAGAATAGCTTTGAAGAGAATGAAGGAGTTTTTGACTTTGATGATTATATGTCTACTGATGGATTTATCTATTTTAGATGTTGGCTGATCTTAAGGGGAAAGGAGTTCTTCTATGAGATTATAGAGGATATTAATGCCTTTATTAATGGGAAGTATGAGTTTGATATATCGGATACGTGGGCAGAGGGATTGTTATATGTGACAGACTTGGCTTTTGATGCGAAGTATGGGCAGGAAGACTCTAGTTTCGTGACTGATGCAGTAGATGATCTATATGTTGAAGTTGTCCATTATGATTTGATAGAGACTAATTGGACAAGAGAACCTTATACAGGTACAGAACTACAGTTGCATTATCCTAAGTTAGTTATGGAGATAGGGGAGTTAAGAAATGAGGAGGAAGAGGAGTAGTGGTTATTTTTTAAAATATGAATAAGATAGAGTTGATACAACAATGGTATAAAAACCAATGTGATGGTGAATGGGAACATATATATGGTATCAAGATTGAAACACTTGACAATCCAGGATGGCGTGTTGAGATTAGTCTAAAAGATACTTGTCTAGAAAACAGAAACTACTCAAAGGAGAGTATTGTGGATGATAATAATTGGATGATTATTAATGCTGATGGGGAGATATTTAAAGGGTATGGAGATACTAGTAAACTAGACTTGATTTTAGAAGAATTTATATCTTCTTTTGCGATTCCTTATATAACTGAATCAACTAGCTTATATACTTTGTATGAAGAGATAGAAACCGATACTGATATTAAAGTCTATAAAAAGGTATCAGCTAGAATGCATAGTCTTGATAGTTTTGAGATAGTATCAATTCCATTTTTTGAATTAACAGAATTAATGGTTTTGGATCTTAATGATTTTAAGAAGATTCAAGCAGATAAGATAAGGCAAATATCAAGGTATCAAGTAGGGGATATTGTTCAATGTGAATTGGTAACGATGTTTGATTGTATAGGATTGGTAATTGTTTAGTGATTTTTTAAAAACAATATGTCAAATTTAAATAGAGTATAAACTTTAAGTTTCCATTCTTAAGTATATTTTTGCAATAAATAAGAAGTGTTATGAGAGCTATAAGAAATCAAATAGAATACAATGCTTTATGTGAGCGTATAGAAGTACTATTAGAAGTAGTGGGTAATGACACTCCTACTACTGATAAAGACTTTATAGAGTTAGACATAATCTCAGACTTAGTAGTGGATTATGAGCAAATGAATGATCTTATTGAACCACTATGTTAGTGGAGTTTATTGGATCTTTAAATTAAGAAATTAGATATTGACCCTGCCATTGTTTTAGGGGTTTAGTATATAGAAATGAGTTACACCAAGCTTACTAAAGAGATAGAGAAATACTATAAACTGCACGGTATGCAGTATTACTATAATGCCTTAGAGACTTCTGCAGAAGAACAAGCAAAGAGTCTTATAAAGCACGATGAGATACGTGATATTATCATCGCACAGTGGAAGGAAGATAAGCGCTATAAAGAGCTTATTTCGTGTGCACATGGTGGTTGGTATAGCTATGACGTCTTTAATGAACCTCTAGCTTTATACTTCGTAGAACAACACGAGATCTTAGCCCTTCAAGTACTATGTGAGCGTGGTATCCGTTTTAAGATAGAGGATACACTGAATACGCTAGAAAGAGCAATACAGGAGTTCCCGAATATTACCAAAGAGGAAATGGTCAAGTTTAACCTTGATTTATACTTACAGAGTGAGTCTTATCATCCCGTAGGAGAAGTGGTGAAGTATAGAGGGAAGGCACTTACGCTTATCGATCACTTGATCCGCTATATCGAAAGTACTGATGAGGTAGAGTACTTAGCACAACTACAAGTACTTCGCGATAAAGTCTACCAACTAGAGATAAAGAAGTCTGACTTTAAGTATTTTAAACACAAGCTTTAGAGTTGTGTTATAGCCAATGCTTATTAGGATCATAATGTGTAGAGAGAACAGCGTAAATAGTAATAGTTTTCTCTTGTTCTTCAATTCTAAAATGAATCATATATTTAAATCTCTTTAGCGGAAAACAATAGACATCCTTATATCTTAATTGTGTAAATGGAGAGCTCTGTAAATACGATAATGCAGAACGATATTCCTTAATGAATTCCTTACCTAAGTTAGTTCGTTTATTATTCAGATAGTACTTTGCATCTTGTAAATCGAACAGAACCTTAGGGTCTACTTTAATTTTGTATGTAGATTTATTCATCCTCTAACTCAGCTAACATTTCGAAGGCATCTACGAATTCTGTTGAGTTCTCTATACGGTCTAGTACAATGCTTTGTTGCCATTGAGGAATGTTAGAAGATTCTTCTTCTTTTTCTTCTAGTGTTAGGTAGTCAATAAACATGTCAACCTCTCTAAGTAAGTTCTCAGGTAAATTCTCAAGTTTATAGTTAACTTTCTTTAGCCTTTCTGATTTGTTATTATTGTTCATTTTGTCAGTTTTTTATTAGTTAACTTATTGTTACTTAATAGTGTATTGCAAAATTACACTTTTTTTGTTATTGTTGTATTTCTGAATTCAAATTACACAGAATAAAAACCCCCCTTACTAGTATTCGCTAACAAAGGGTATGATGTGCTATCTAAGTTCAATGTCAAACTGTGCGGCTAGTACAGTTCTAATACGGTTTTGTTTTTTTCATTAATCTCCTCGTTGTGTAGAGTTCTTATTAGATAGTTTATAAGAATAAACTTAATTTCTTTGTAACATATTATCCCCTTGTGTCTCTAAACCATATAACCACCCAATAATAGAAGTAATGAATAAACATAAAGCAATTTTCGAGTCACTGTATAGCCAGTATTGGAAGAGTATTTATCGGTTGGCTTTAGGGTATGTCAATGATGCGGATTGGGCAAAGGATATCGCACAAGAAACCTTTGTCAATGTGTGGAACCAACTCCCTAAGTTTAGACAGGAGGCAGGCTATGGTACGTGGATATACCGCATCACAGTTAATATTTGTCTGCGGCAATTACAGCGGAGTAAGAAAGTAGTACCTAATGAGGCAAAGGTATTGCTAAGCACGTGTACTGCTGATGAGGTATATCAAGAGGTGGATACACAGCGACTCTATCAGGCTATAAGCGAACTAGCAGAACTGAATAGAATCATCATCTCACTAACTTTAGAGGGAGTGGAGCAGAAGGAGGTAGCGGAGATAATAGGTTTATCACATGCTAATGTACGGACTCGTGTACATCGTATTAAAGAAGAACTGTATCAAAAACTCAAGTAATTATGGATAGCAAGCAAGTGAATTTAGAACAGCTTTGGGCTACTCCGAGAGTAGAACAAGGTAATATCGTTGAGGTGTTTAAATCTATAGATGCCTATCGTTTAAAGAAAGTAAAGATGAATTGGGCTCTAGCTATAATAGGAGTATCTTCTCTAGGATGGATTATCGGAGTTAATGTATCATTAAAAGGAACTGTGTTCTATGACTCTATTTGGGTAGTATTAGGGAGTGTAATTTGTGCTTTAGCGATCACAATGTTTATGATTAGTTATTATCGCTTAAATGGCTTAATACCAGGATCTATATTAACACAGACAACAAGTGATTATATTGTGTTGTTAACTAAAGAAAAAAGACAACAGTTGCAATTATCTAAAGTATGGATGAATGTATATATCTTATTGTTTCTAGTGGGGATAGGGGTGTATAGTTATCCTTTTATATCGCTTATAGGAGATACTATAGCGTTTATAGGAGATACTGTGGTGCTCATATATTACGGTGTCTTAATAGTATGGGGAGGTATTAACCTGTATTGGAACAAGAAAAAGAACACAAAGAAGATAGCAGAGTTAGAACAGATGATAAACAAGTTAGAAACGATACAATAGTAAAAGAGGCTGTCCATATAGACAGCCTCCTTGTATTGTAAATCCAGAATAAGTGATAGACATATAAACGAAAAGGAATTATACAAAACAGTTTTTAATTAGTGATTTAAGCATACTATAGTATGGTTTTAGAGCTAATGAACTGTGAAGTAGAATTGCTTTGTAGTATTTGGATAACGCTGATTTTGGGTTATATCGTTTTCAGGTGCAAAAAAAATTAGAATCTATAACGTACAGCTATACCTAAGTCAGCATAGATACCGTTGCGGTAGCTATCGTTTAAGTAAACCTCCGGACGTAAATCAACTGCTACTTGGATAGGCACTTCTTTAAAGTTGTACTCCACACCTACAGTTCCTGTAATAAGCCCAAAAGCTCCACTGTCAGAATGTTTGCTGTGTTTGTGATCATAGTAACTTGAGTTCCAAGTTCCCACTGCAGCACCAACTCCTGCGTACCAGTCAAATCCTCCTTCGATGTTCCATACCCATTCATAAAGACCTGTAATTTTTACAGCGTCATAGTGGTCATTGTTTCTCCAACCTAAGTCTAGTTCTAGACGGTTGTTCTTAGACAAATCTCTTTGGTAAGAGATCTCAGTCCCCAATCCATTGTTTCCTCCGAAACGCAATCCTAATGCATTCTTAGGTCCTTTTTGTGCTTGAGCGGTAAACGCTACTGCTGCTACTAGTGCAACTGAAAGCAATAATCTTTTCATTGTAATATTTATTTTTTTGCGGTTCAAAAGTAGTGTAAATAGTAAGGATATTCAAAAAATATAACAGGGAGTAACCACTTAAACCTAATGTTTAATTCTAGTATTATAGAAGTATTAAGTTATATTGTGAGGTTTAGTGTATTAAATTCTGTTATGTTATAATGAGAACGTTTAGCAAATAGGATTATTGGATGAAGAATGTTAAAATATCTCTTGTTTAGATATATGCAACTAAATCAGTGAATTATTCTTCTATAAACCAATATTTTGAACTATATTACATTCATTCTTATAGCTTGATCCTAAGTGTTGAGGTCGTAAGATTTAATAGTTAAAAATCAATTGATTATGACAATACAAGAATTAAAGAATAGCCTTACTTTGCCTATCGTAGTTTCTCCGATGTTTATTATCTCAGGAACCAAGCTAGTCATAGAATGTTGTAAGAACGGTATAGTAGGTACATTTCCTGCATTAAATGGTAGAAGTTCAGAGGTATTTGAACAAATGTTAATTGAGGTAACCACTGAGCTAGCTGCTTTTGAGAAAGAGACAGGGATTAAGCCAGCTCCTTTTGGAGTGAACTTGATTGTAAACAAGACTAATCCACGTGTGATGCCTGACTTGCAGTTATGTATGAAGTATAAAGTGCCTTTAGTGATTACTTCTCTAGGAGCAGTGAAGGACCTAGTAGATGCAGTACACAGTTATGGAGGATTAGTGTTCCATGATATAGTGAAAAAAAGACACGCAGAGAAAGCTGCTGAGGCAGGAGTAGATGGTCTGATCTGTGTAGCAGCAGGAGCAGGAGGACACGCAGGTACAGCAAATCCTTTTGCACTAGTATCTGAGATCAAGAGTTTCTTTAAAGGAGCAGTATTATTAGCAGGAAGTTTAGACACAGGTAGTGATGTATTAGCAGCACAGACTATGGGGGCAGACTTCGCTTATATGGGAACTCGCTTTATAGCTACTGACGAATGCCTAGCAGTAGAGGAGTATAAGCAGATGGTGGTTAACTCAGGTATAGATGATATCATCTACACCGATGGAGTATCAGGAGTAAATGCTAACTTCCTTAAGCCAAGTATAGAGCAGGCAGGAGTAGACCTTTCTCATAAGAAAGAGGAAGACTTCTCTCAGATGAGTGCTGATAACCACAAGGCGTGGAAAGACATCTGGTCTGCAGGTCACGGTACCGCTGGTATTGATAAGGTATTAAGTGTGAAAGACTTGGTTAGTCAACTTAAAACAGAGTACAAAGCCGCACTGAATAAGAATGAAGAGATTAAGAATAATCTGAAGTTCTAAGATATATCATAAACAATAAAGGCTCCCATAATAGGAGCCTTTATTATTTAAAAACCTTTTCCAAAGAAGGAAGTGATATCGAAGTATAAACTTAAGGTTTCGCCTTCTTTCGTTTTAAAGGTTAACTTGTCATAGTATTTGTATTCTCCTTGACTAATTAAGGCTTGTCCTATAAATTTAGAATTAGGATAATGTTTTTTTAAGTAATCATATTCTTCTGTAACACTGTTTACTTTTATAGCTGTTTCAATAGTAGTACCTTTAATAACAGCTTCTTTAGCTCTCTTAGGCAATCTCTTATCTATAAAAGTATAGTTATCTACATTAAATTCCATTTCTGAATCACTTAATATAAACTGTACATTGTTCTTATCGATAACCTTGTATTTATAGATATCTGTTTTGTTTGAAGTCTCGTGATATTCATAGAATAAATCTCCTTCAACCCACCAATTTCCTTTTTCTACATGCTCATTTATAAAGTCTCCTTTTTGAGCAAAGAAATCTATAGAGAATGTACCATCCCCATTTCGAATCATCTTCCACTTTTTGTAGAATCCTTCTATTTGTTGATCTGTTTCTTCACCACCCCAAGTTCCTACTAACTGAGTGTCTATTTTCTTGTTGTCACCTACATTTTTTAAGGAAGAACAAGAAGTAAAAAATGCTGTCATTGCTAGAGCAAAAACGGTGATGTAATGTTTTGTTTTCATTGTCAAATTTAATTGTGTTGTTAGGACAAAGATAAAGCAATTTATGCTATTTTGAGAGTAGTTTTATATAAATTACGATGGATGTTTTATGTGTATATTGGTGGGAAATTTGTATTTATTCTAAAAACCACTATCTTTGTCCCTCAATTATCAAGAATTCTTCTGAGGAATGTCTCCGAAGGATAGCAACCTGCAAAACAAGCAAGGTGCTGCAATCGATAAGCCAGAAATGGAAAAAATGTTGTTTACTTCCTTAGTAAGTTTTATTTCTACCACTCTGGCAAATTATTTGTAATAACATCATTTATTAAATTGTGATTATGTCAGAGAACAAGTTTTACACTTTTATCCCATTCTTAATTTTTATAGCCATCTTTTTAGGCTCAGGTATTCTATTAGGAGATTTCTATAAGATGCCATCACCCATAGCTATTTCTGTAGGTATCATATCTGCTTTTATTATATTTTACAAGACTTCTATGAATGATAAAGTGATATCATTGATACAAGGGTGTGGAGATAGTAAGATTATCACGATGTGTATTATCTATTTATTAGCAGGAGCATTTGCCGTAGTGACTAAAGCTATCGGCGGGGTAGATACGATGGTAAATATAGGACTTAGCGTTGTCCCTATAGAATATTTAGCCATTGGTATCTTTGTTATTGCCTGTTTCTTATCCTTATCCATTGGTACTTCTGTAGGGACTATCGTTGCCCTAGGACCTATCGTAGTAGGTCTAGCGGAGAAGTCAGGTACTTCTATGGGGCTATTATGTGGTAGTTTATTAGGGGGAGCAATGTTCGGAGATAATCTTTCTATTATATCAGATACGACAATAACAGCTACTCAAACTGTAGGTTGTGAGATGAAAGATAAGTTTAAAGCTAACTTTAAGCTTGCACTACCTGCAGCATTGATTACTATCATTATCTTGTTCTTTATGAGAGGCGAGGCGAGTGATGTAGCATTAGAATTAGGTGATACAAGCAACTTCTGGGTGATTATACCTTATATCTTGATTATTGTTTTGGCATTAGTAGGAGTACAAGTTTTCGTAGCTTTATTTATAGGAATTTTTGTGGCAGGAATGATTGGTTTATTCCAAAATAACTTTGATGTCTTAGGTTTTGCTAATATTACATATGAAGGATTCTTTTCTATGAATGAAATCTTCTTCTTGTCTATGTTGACAGGGGGATTAGCAAGAATGGTAGAAGACCAAGGCGGGATACAATGGTTGCTTTCTAAAATGAAGAAACTAATGAAATCGCCTAAAAGTGCTGAGTTTGGTATCGCAGGATTAGTATCAGCTATAGCAGTATGTTTGGCAAATAATACCGTGTCTATCTTAGTGGCGGGTAACCTGGCAGGAGATATAGCAACAGAGTATAAACTAGACAGACCTCGTGTAGCATCTATCCTTGATATCTTCGCCTGTGTGATACAGGGTATCTTACCTTATGGAGCGCAGATATTAATTCTATTGAGTTTTACTAATGGCAGTATCGAT
>JBOFGJ010000392.1:0-1697 GCA_051649065.1 Flavobacterium sp.
AGTGATAATATTACTCTTATGGGAAGTAGTGCAGGTGGTGCTATAGCACTATCGTTACTTCATCTGAATAGAGATTTTTACCACATTCCTATTTGTGGTGCATTTATAATGTATCCTCCGACATCTGATAAATTAAATACCCTATCAATGAGGACTTATGGAAATGCCCCAATGCAAACGTATAAAAGTGCTCATTATATGTGGAAACATTATTTGTCTAGAACAAGCGAAAAATGGAATGAGTATGCTGTACCAAATCAAATGATTGACTTTTGGTTACTTCCTAAGATCACACTTGTCTTAGCAGAGTGTGATCCATTAATAGATGAAGCGAAGCAGTATGCTGATTTAGTTCTAGCTCGTGGTGGAGAAGTTGTTATATGGGAAATAAAAGGAGCTGTACATACATTTGATTTTTTTGATTGTGAATTAACAACTAATTTTACTAGAGACAAGATAGCTTATTTTAAGAAGTTGCATCTGTTGTAATTAACCATATATATCCATTCTAATATGAATATAGATATTTTAAAAAAGCACATAGAGAAGTTTATCGGAGTACAGGAAGATATGGATACTATAATGTCTTATTTTGATGTACTTCACATCAAGAAAAAGGAGTGTATTCAGGAGTCGGGTATGCTATGTGATAAGATGTTCTTTGTTTTAAAAGGATGTCTTAGAAGTTATTATATAAAGACTAGTGGAATGAAACAAACAACAGACTTCGCAATAGAGAATTGGTGGATTACGGATAATAAAGCATTTGAACAGCAGAGTACTAGTAGCTTTTCTATTCAGGCAGTTGAGGCTACAGAAGTCTTAGTGATAACATCGAGACAGTTTGTTTTATTGGTAGAAGAACATCCTATAATGGAGAAGTACTTTAGATGTGTATTTCAGCGAGCGTATGCTGCATCACAGTATAGACTCAAGTATCTATATGAATTTAGTAGAGAAGAGTTATACTTTCACTTTGAGGAGTCTTTTCCTGAGTTTGTACAGCGCATACCACAGTATTTAATGGCATCTTATTTAGGTTTTAGCCCTGAGTATTTAAGTGAAATTAAGAAGAAGAGGTTTTCTTAAACCGGTTTAAGTTTGTTGAAATTAGCAAGCTGTAATTTTGTCATAAATAAAATAATCAAATTATGGCAAACAGAAAAACAATCAATAGTGTAGAGCCTAAGGCTTATGAAGGGATGTTAATGTTAGAAAAATACTTAAACGAGTCTTTATTAACTCCAATTCACAAAGAATTTATTAAAATAAGAGCATCACAATTAAACGGATGTGGATACTGTCTAGATATGCACTGTCAAGATGCATTAAAATATGGAGAGTCAACTAGAAGGCTACTAGCATTAGCAGCTTGGCGTGAAACAGAGTTCTATACTGTGGAAGAACGAGTAATCTTAGAAATGACAGAAGCTGTAACTTTAATCCATCAAGGAGGTATTAGTGATGAGCTATATGCTAAGGCACAAGAGTTGTTTGATGAGAAGTATCTCGCTCAACTAATTATGGCAATGGTCATTATCAATGCATGGAACCGAATAGGAGTAGCAACTCATCTTAAACCCCAATTAAGCGATAAACATATAAACGAAAAGTAATTATACAAAATAGCTCTGAATTTCTTCTTAAAGCATACTTTAGTATGGTTTTAGAAGAAATGAAAGATATATGAAGTAGAA
>JBOFGJ010000393.1:0-1728 GCA_051649065.1 Flavobacterium sp.
AACGTATCCATAGAAGTAATCTTATCGGTATGGGAATAGCGCCACTGCAGTTTATGGAAGGGCAAACAGCCGAAACATTGGGATTAACAGGAAAAGAAACTTTCACTATTATCGGAATAGAAACAGACTTAAAACCACACAAACTGTTAGATGTAAAAGCAGTAACAGAAGAGGGGAAAGAACTTACCTTCCAAGTTATTGCTCGTTTTGATTCTTTAATTGAGATAGAGTATTATAAGAATGAGGGGATTCTTCAGTATGTACTGAGAGACTACCTTAAATAGTTGCAAGTTATTGTTTTTTTGTGATGTTGTGATTTTGGTCTTTTGAAAGAGAATTTAGTTCAACAAAGACCACAAAAAGACAAAATAACAAATAGGTTAAATTAAAAATTAGAGCCTACGGCTAAGTATAAATAATGAAAGCTATCTAGTGGCAACGCTAGGTAGCTTTTTTAATTCAGATTAAGAATTGTTTGCCTACGACATTATGGGACATCAGTAATGCTAACTCTAAACGAGAAATCATTTGTTTGCAATCTATATCCACAATCTGTATCTCCATAGTAGCCACACCATCACACCATCACGACATCACAGCATCACGACATCACACTAATGCCCGTAGGGCAACAATTTTTAATTCCTAATTCTTAATTTTTAATTAAAAAAAAAGGCCATCTAATTAAAGACAGCCTTTCTTAATATCAGTTAATGACTATTATTTAGTCATATTTTTCATTTCTTTCTCGATCATATCATAGAATTGATCGATCTTAGGAAGTAACAAGATTCTTGTTCTTCTGTTTCTTGCTCTGTTCTCAGGAGTATCGTTCTCTACTAAAGGCACATACTGACCACGTCCAGAAGCTACTAATTGACCAGGGTTTAATTGGAAGTCATTTTGTAATACTTGAACGATAGATACTGCACGTTTAACACTTAGATCCCAGTTGTCTCTCATCATGGCGTTTTTGATAGACACGTTATCAGTGTGACCTTCTACCATAACTTCGAAGTCTGGTTTGCTCTTCGCGATAGCAGCTACTTTAGCTAATACGCGTTTAGCATCAGAGCTTACTTCATATCCTGCTGTTTTAAATAATAATTTATCAGCGATAGAAATATAAACTACTCCTTTTTCTACGTTAACTTGGATATCTGGATCATCAAAACCAACCTCTTTCTTCACACTTCTTACTAAAGCTAAAGTAACTGAGTCTTTCTTAGTAATAGCATCTTGAAGACGAGTAATCTTAAGATCTTTCTCTTTCATACTCTCTAAAGTTTTCTCTAAGTTCTCAGCACCTTTAGAAGATAACATAGTCATGTTACCCATATTGCTAATTAAGTCAGAGTTGTTCTTTTTTAAGTGTTCTATTTCACTAGAGAAAGCATTTCTCTCAGCTAAAGCAGCATTTCTGTCAGCTAAAGCAGAGTTCAATTTTATTGTACAAGTGTTTAATAAGTCTTGTGTCTCTTTGTTTTTAGTCTCTAAGTCAGCTATCTTTTGTTTTGTACCACAAGATCCTAGAGTTAGAGCTAATACAGATAATCCTAAAACTACTTTTTTCATAATTAAAAATGATTGAATTGTTTTGTCAAATATATCAATTAGTACGCAATATAAGAAAAAATTGGCGAAATATTTAGATTAGAATACTCTAATATAAGTCTTTTGTTTCTGAATATAATATAATTTCACTATTGATCTTGTGCGATAATATTT
>JBOFGJ010000394.1:0-1795 GCA_051649065.1 Flavobacterium sp.
CTCTACCTTTCAAGGCGTAAAACACCCAAGCAATAGCTAAGAAACCAATTCCTACGGCTGTAAATCCCCATCCGGCTATTTCAGAATATTTGAAAGCGCCAAGACAGATTAATAAGATACCCATCATAATCATAATCAACGTAGCATATCCTAGAATCTTATTCTTATTTAAATTGTTTGCCATTATTATCTATTTTAATTAAATATTCCTATTAACATCTCCTTAAGTAGTTCACCTTGAGGCATTGCCTGTGCTCCTACTCCTTTACTCTTCAGGTCTACATCTTTAAGATGTGAGATGATAGCACTCACTTGTTTCATCTTATAGATCCTAAAGCCTGTTTCGTAATCTTTTATTGCGTACTGACTTACTTTTAACTGTTTCATCACGTTAGAAGGTGATTTATCTTTCAACCCGTGATATAGTAGCAATTTAGAGAAATAAGAATAAACAAGTCCCATAGTCAGTACGATAGGGTTATTCTTAGGATTCTGTGCGAAGTAGTTAGCTATCTTATACGCTTTTAGCTGATGGCGTTCTACAATCGCTTTAATCAATTCAAAATTATTAAAGTCTTTGCTAATCCCAATATTCTTTTCTACTACATCTGCTGTGATTTGCACTCCTTTCGGGATGACAATCGCCAGCTTATCTAATTCGTTAGCAATCTTAGAAAGGTCCGTTCCTAAGAATTCTACTAACATAGCTGAGGCTTTTGGTTCGATGGCATACCCTTTAGCAGTAAGCAACTTCTTAATCCAAGCATCTATTTGATACTCCCTCAGTTTTTTACTGTCAAATATGATACCAGCTTTTTCAACTGCCTTATAAACTTTCTTTCTTTTATCTAAAACTTTGTATTTATAGCAAAATACAAGTACCGTAGATGGCTGTACCTGATTAGCGTAAGACTCGATTTGGTCTATGGTACGAGCAAGTTCTTGTGCTTCCTTAACGATTACGACTTGCTTCTCTGCCATTAAAGGAAAGCGTTTAGCATTAGATACGATATCTTGAATCGTGACATCACGTCCATATAACACCATTTGATTAAACCCCTTCTCTTCTTCTGTCAGCACATTGTCTTCTATATACTCAGAGATTTTATCAATATAATACGGTTCTTCCCCCATTAAAAAATATATTGGAGCAGCATTTCCCGCCTTTATATCTTTAATTATGTCCTTTACTTGATCCAAAATATAAGTTTTAATTATTGTTCAATACCAGTAGAAAAAAAATATCTTTGCTTTATGCAAAGACTTAATTTCCCTCCGTTTGATTTTCGTTTCAAAAATAGTGAAAATAAGCTATCTATTTTTGATGTTATCCGTAAAAAATTTATTCAGTTAACTCCTGAAGAATGGGTAAGACAACATGTGGTACTTGATCTAATACAGACTAAGGGGTACCCTCTATCGCTAATTAGTGTAGAAAAAGTGGTGAGAATTAACGGAATGACTAAGAGATATGACGTGGTGGTGTTTAAGCCTAATGGCGAAATATTCATCCTTATCGAGTGTAAAGCACCCGAAATACCAATCACACAAACAACATTTGACCAGATCGCTCGTTATAATTTTCAACTGAGATCTACGTATCTCTACGTAACCAATGGGCTAAATCATTATTATTGTCAAATGGATTATGATCACAGCAAATACATCTTCCTAAGAGAACTTCCTAAATATGAATCTTTTAAGTGATGTGATGTTGTGATGGGGTGATGTCGTATTTTCGTGATGGGGTGATGTTGTGATGTCGTGATGTTGTTATTTAAAGCCTAATGACTTT
>JBOFGJ010000395.1:0-1802 GCA_051649065.1 Flavobacterium sp.
TATCAGGTTTGAAATGGTTTCCTCTACTAAAAGGTGGACTATTTAAGAAATGGTACGGAAATCATGAATATGTAGTTAATTGGCAAAATGATGGTTATGAAATTATTGAATGGTGTACATATTTGAATACAATAAACACTCCGGGAGGTGTTGCTGTAGGTAGGGAATTTTATTTTCGTAATGGTTTGTGTTGGAACATGATAAGTTCAAATAATCAGTTTGCTTTGAGGTGGTTCCCTAAGGGATTTATATTCAATATGGCTTCTAATAGTATTTTTTTAAATAACGAAAAAAATGAAGCATATTATTTAGGATTATTTAATTCAAAAATTGGGTCAACAATTTTAAATATTTTAAATCCTACTATGAATGTCAGTTCTGGTGTATTGGGAAAAACTCCCATAATTGAACGTAATCATTCGTTACAATATTTAACAGAATCTAACATTTCCATCTCCAAAAAAGACTGGGATTCTCGCGAAACCTCTTGGGATTTTGAGGGTAATCCATTAATTGGTCAAAGCAAAACCAATTTAGGAGAAGCTTATCAGGCTTGGAAATCAGAAGTGAGCCAAGATTACTTCCAATTACACGCCAACGAAGAAGAGCTCAACCGTATTTTTATCGACATCTATGGTTTGCAAGACGAGCTTACGCCAGAAGTAGCGCTAAAAGACATTACCATTTTACAAGACGAACTCAAAGCAGACGATTTAGAAACTATTGAGCCAGCTTTTAGAGCAGGAAAAGAAGTAAGCTTACCTATTCAGGCTAATGTAGTGATGCAGCAGTTTTTATCTTATCTCATAGGTACTTTATTGGGGCGTTACCGTTTAGGGCAAAAGGGCTTGCATGTTGCACATCCTAATCCAACGGATGAAGAGTTAGCACCGTATCTTGTAAATGATGTCGCTTTACCTTTCCAAATGGAAATTGATGAAGATGCTATTATACCAATCATGGGTTCAGCTTGTGCGTTTCCTGATGATGCGGTAAAACGAATAGATGATATCATTCATCGTATTTGGGGAGAAGATAGTCATACCGAAAATTTAAACTTCCTAAACCAATGCTTAGGAATGAATTATGAAAAGTGGTTAACAGAACAGTTTTGGGCGTATCATATTTCTGGTACGATGTACAAGAAAAAACCAATTTATTGGATGTTTTGTTCCAATCCTAAATCGCCTCAAAAATCGGCTTTCCGTGTGCTAGTGTATATGCACCGTATGGATGCTTTTACCGTACAAAAGATTTTGCGTAATTATCTGCATCCGCATATAGAATATGTAAAAGGGAAACATCAAGAAATGCACGATAACGAAGCTAATTTAAACAAACAAGAATTAAAAGAATTTGAAATCTTATCCAAACAACTTTCAGAATTAAAAGAATACGAGCAAGTATTGAAAGATTTAGCTAATAAACAAATTACATTTGATTTAGATGATGGTGTTACGGTTAACTATGCAAAGTTTGAAGGAGCTGTAGCTATTATAAAATAATAACGTATGATATGTAACGCATAAACAATATATTGATTTGTTTATGCGTTATTTTTTGTACATTAGCAATGAAATAATTATTTTGTCAATGTATGAAATATAATTCATTGTTAGATAAAAATATATATTATGAGTACTATATCAGACATTAATATGTTATCAGATAAAGCAATTCTTAGTACAATAGGTATGTTTGTACAACAAACTCGTATTAAGCAGAACATAAATCAGCAAGAATTGGCTGATAAGGCAGCAGTAAGTAGATCTACGGTAAGTTTATTTGAACGTGGAGAGGGA
>JBOFGJ010000396.1:0-1111 GCA_051649065.1 Flavobacterium sp.
TCTCCTAAACCTTCAAAACCACCATAGTATTCTACTAGTTCTTCTAGAATGTCTACTAGTTTCTTCCCGTGTAAGGGGTCTTTAGAAGTATGCATATATCTATATTTTAGGGCAAAGATACATTTATTCTTTATAGAGAAAGGAGATTTTACTCTTGTAACTAAACCTTATTTACTTTTCTTAATATTACTTAACAGTATCTTAATTTTCGAAAGGACAATTAAAATGATAGTTGTTGTATTAAGTTAAAAAATAGTGTGAAAATAATTAGAATACCTCTTGTTTTAATCTTTGACTAATGTTGATTTTTAGGTATAGGTCTCTGTGTATTATATTAAAAGTTTTAATTTTTAGTACTCGTAAAGGTAATGATATGGAAACATAGTCTTAAGATGTTGCTCTTAAGTTTGTTTGAAAATCAATCAACATTATTATTATGAAATTAAAGTACTTATTATTTTTATTTGCTATTTGCTTGACTTGGACTATCCAAGGGCAGAACACTAGTATAAAAACAGGGATACTATCTGGTCGTATTATCGATAAAACAGATAAAAGTTCATTACCTGGAGCAGCGGTGTTATTAGACAAGGGCAAACAATATACTGTCAGTAATACCAATGGTTATTACGAGTTTTTAAATATTCCTTCAGGAGTGTATACTTTATCAGTAAGTTATATAGGATATGGAGATATCGAAAAACATATAGAGGTTATAGCTGGTCAGAATACAGTTTTAAATCTAGATTTATCTACTGATGTAGAGACTTTAGAAGGTATAGTGGTGATAGGTGAACGCTTAAAAGGACAAGCTAAAGCACTTAATCAACAGATGAATAATGTAAATGTTAGCAATGTTATATCTGCTGATCAAGTAGGGCGTTTTCCGGATTCTAATATTGGTGATGCCTTAAAACGTGTACCTGGTATTACAATGCAAAATGATCAAGGAGAGGCTCGTAATATTGTTATTCGCGGATTAGCACCTAGTTTAAACTCAGTGACATTAAATGGAGATCGTATTCCGTCTGCAGAGGGAGATAATAGAAATGTACAGATGGACCTTATCCCATCAGATATGATCTCGTCTATAGAGGTAAATAAGACATTA
>JBOFGJ010000397.1:0-1196 GCA_051649065.1 Flavobacterium sp.
CTTTGATTCATTCATAGTCTCTTCATCTTCATCTCTTATACCAGGAGCATTGAGTTCAGCCTCTGTAAATCCATTAGGTCTTAGTCCATCAACCATAAGTGCCATCATGGCTTCCTCATCAATTCTAGGTTTCTTTTTAAATTCTTCTTCCATAATTTATAGTTCTATTATCTGTTTATAATTCCGTTCATTTATCTATGCTGTTAACCAATCTCAATTTTGTCAGTTTAGCTCTAACTCCAAAGTTTCAGACATTAAACCGTATAAAGGTTTTATCACAAGTCTATTTGTACGTTTAATCGTTGGGAGCTCTGTAAAGTCATAGCTACGATATTGCGTTTGTCCAACCAAAACATTGATTAGACAAATAACTATAAATACAGACAAACAACAGATAAAAAGGCACTTAGGTGGCGTAATTGGCGTTAACTAATATAGTTATACAAAGTGTTTACATTATAAAAAACATATTGTAAATATGTTGAAAAAGTTATCGAAAAGATAACAGCAAGTTATGTTTTGAGGCACTCGAAACTACGTTCGTGCCATCAAAACGACTTGCTCTTGCAGAGGGCTAGAAAACTACTCCGAAGTCGATAGTTTTTTATTGAATTAGTAGGTAGACTAAAAATACTGAGTGGTTTACGGATTTCCGTAATGATATTAGGAGAAATTTTAATACGTTTGGTACAATTTTAGTTAAATACATTTGCCAATGACGCTATATGAGATTCATAAGAATAATGAGATAAGCGTTCGCTCATACAATGTTTGTAGAGCTAACGGTATTGATAATATTAATACTTTAAAAGAGTATTTTTTAGCTAATGGTTCATTTGAGAAACTTCAAAACTGTGGATATAAATCTAATAAGGAGTTAATTGACATTTGCAATAGATTTCATTTAATTATTGAGAAAAATACAATTAAAGAATCATACAACGAATCGATAAATAAAATACATCTTAATTTAACAAGGATACAAAGAGAAGTAATTAATAGCTTTATATATGCTAATACAAATAGCCTCTCTGCAAGAACTAAAAATGCTATTTCACTGTTTTTAAATAACAACTTTAGTATTAGAAATTTTTCAGAAAAAATTTTATCAAATAAACACTTCGATATTGGCACTCTTGAAAATATAGGGAAAAAATCAATTCCTGAATTAGAAAATTATATTTTAATAATAAAAG
>JBOFGJ010000398.1:0-2149 GCA_051649065.1 Flavobacterium sp.
CTAAGTGCAAAGTATCCTCATTCGTAGTAGTAGGTCCTGGATAAGTAATCCATCCATCAGCATGAGTAGCAATCCAATCTAAGGATTGTTGACTAGCACCTGTTATTAATGTAGGAATGTGCTTATATAAAGGTTTGGGAACCAAGTCTAGATTCTGCATCTGAGTAATACTAGAGTTTATCTTAGGAGACTCTGTAGTATGTAAGATCTGCATATCATGAAGAACTTCTCGGAATAGTTTTCCTCGCTCTTCAAATGATTTATTAAAAGCAGGAAACTCGGCATAGCGGTCACCAGATCCAACACCTAGTAATAAGCGACCATTGGAAAGTTGATCTATAGACGCAGTCGTTTTTGCCAATGAGATAGGATGGTGTAAAGGCAGAACAATACTCGCTGTACCAAGGCCAACATTTGTAGTATTACCTGCTATATATGCTAGATAAGAAAGAGGATCATATACTTGTCCTACATCTCTAAAACTTGGATCATACATAGGTATATCTCTCACCCATAAAGCTGCAAAACCACTAGAGTCTATCTGCTGTATATACTTTAGGTGTTGATTAAAAACATTGATATTATTATCGTATACCTGTAAAGGTAAAAATATACCCAGGGATAATTTTCCTGGTGTGAAGACTCTATTGAAAGTCTTGTGATTCTTAAAGAGGCTATTCATTGTTATAGGTATTTAGATATCTAGAATTATAGATATATTGTATTTTGAGTTAGTTAATAATGTAATTATAAATTTTAAAGTGTATTTTGAATATAATAGGCTAGTTCAGCAATTTTATCTTCATTGCGTTTATAATACGTCCATTGCCCATTTCTAGTAGAAGTAAGTAGACCTATATTTACCATATTGGTTAAATATGCTGAGGTAGTTGATTGAGAAAGACCTGCCTTTTTTTGAATTACACTCATACATACACCGAATTGGTGAACTTCAGGTTCAATGTCTTCAAGTTCGAAGAAGTCATGTGGTGTCTTAAGCCATTTTAGTATTAGTACTCTGTGTTCGTTTGATAAAGCTTTAAATAATTCAGTCATTTCTATATATCGAGAATTTGCGATACAAAGAAAAGCAAAATATTTGAAATAATAAGCTATTTGTTATCACTATATCTTAATGAATTGATTGGTGTTTTTGATAAATACACTATTTTTGTACAAAATGAGATAAAATGACCACCAGACTACTTACTTCTTTTGTATTATTGTTTTTGATAATTGCCTGTACAGACTCTCAGAAGAGTATAGATAGTGAGTATTATAATAATCTGATCAGTGAGTATACAGAGCACCGTAAGCCCTTATTAGATAATGCTACTACAACAAAGAAAGATATTGCTGTTAAGAAGGTCTTTGAAGCATTAGATTATCTAAAGCAGAATGACAGTGTCAATGCTCATAGTACTGCTCTTTTTAAGGAGAGTATCACTATTGTTGAGAGTGAGAATAATCTTTCTCTAAAGTTATGGGTGTATAGCGAAGTGGGTTTTTATTATTACGCCTATAATCACTATTATAAAGCAGCCCCTTACTTTATTAAGATATCTAAAATTTTAGATAACGATAGTTCTGTGCTAGAGATACAGCCTATAAGTATTCTGATGAAGACAGCTTACTTTTTTGAAACAATGAAGAAGTATGATAGATCTATTGCTTATTATAAAAAGGTGCTTCAATTAACAGAAAATCAGAATGTAAATAACAGTGCTACGCTGTGGTCATTAGGAGATAGCAACTTAAGAAGAGATAGCTTATCCCAGGCTGAAAAATACTTTCTATTGGCAAGTAAAAAGGCCTTAGAATATAAAGATACATTGAGACATGCTAAAAGTCTAGGAGGACTAGCTTTAGTGTATCAAAAGAAAGGAAATAAAGAGAAAGCATTGTCTTATTTTAAAGAGGATATCTCTATTTCGAAGCACTTAGCAGAAGATAGGAACTTGATGTATATTCAGATTCAGTTAGGAAGGTTCTATTTTGAGAATAGAGATTATAACCTAGCAGAACAGGCGTGGAAAGAAGCACATAAGATAGCTGATAACAAAAGCTATTTAATGAGTTTTAAGCGAGAAATAATAGCTAATCTACTTCAGATAGCTAAGATTTATAAAAGAGACGGAGAGGAGCTCTT
>JBOFGJ010000399.1:0-6930 GCA_051649065.1 Flavobacterium sp.
AACGTAAGCAATAGTGAAGTTAATACTAAGAAGAATGTTTTCTTATAGTAAGTAAAAGCTTCATTCATTACTTGGAAAGGAGCTAATACGTAGCTATTCAGTTTAATATTATTTAGTATTTCTTTTAAGTTTTTCATGGGGATAGGCTCTAGTCTTGAGTCTTTTTTTAATGTAGTAATTATTGGTAATTGTGTACTATTGTTTTGACTGTAACCCAGAATAATTGCTAGCCAAATATTACAAAGCAATTCTACTTCATAGTTCTTTCACTAATTCTAAAACCATACTATAGTATGGTTTTAGAGCTAATACAGATTTATTTTGTATAATTACTTTTAGGTTATATGTCTATTACTTATTTTGGGTATTATCTAATAAAGTCAAATGTGTTTCCTTGTTTCAGGTCAGCTGTATCATATCCTTTCATAAACCATTCTTTGCGTTGTTTTGAACTACCATGCGTAAATGAGTCAGGGTTTACTTGACCAGTTATTCTTTTTTGGATAGCGTCATCTCCTACGGCTTGAGCAGCACTTAGTGCGATGTCTATATCTTTAGCATCTAAGTATTTTTGATTGTACTTAGCCCACATACCAGCATAGAAGTCAGCTTGTAGTTCTAATCCGACAGATAGTTTATTCGCTTCTTTTTTACTCTTTCCTTGTTGTAGTTGATGTACTTTACTATTTGTACCAAGTAAAGTTTGTACATGGTGACCTACTTCATGAGCGATAACATAGGCGATGGCGAAGTTACCTCTTTCAGCTCCAAAACGTGTATGTAGTTCTTCAAAAAATCTCAAGTCCATATAAACTGTTTCATCTGCAGGACAGTAGAAAGGACCAACATCAGCAGTAGCACTACCACACTGTGTGTTCACATTATCATCAAATAACTCCATCTTAGGTTCACGGTATTGCATACCATTTTCTTTGAATATCTTGTGCCATACATCTTCTGTGTCAGCAAACATAACAGCGACCATCTTACCCATCTCTACTTCTTCGTTAGAGAGTTGTCTGGAATCTACTTGTTCTGTTTGTTGATTACCACCCATCTGTTCAATCACAGGAGCAATCTGTTTACCAGTTTCTCCTCCAAATAAATAAAGCAGTGTAGCGATGATACCTATTAATCCTCCTCCTAAAGCTGTTTTTCCAGCTGCGGATTTACCTCTGTTGTCAGTAACGTTTTTACTTTCTCTTCTACCTTCCCATTTCATAATGAAAAATTTTTATTGCAAAAATAGCAAAAATAGAAGAGCCGTACTCAAAGAATGCGAATAATGATAGAAGTAAGAGGTTAGAAAGAAAAATCCCCTCCAATACAAATGTTTTGAAGGGGATGTAGTTTAACCCCAAATAAAAGGGTCTACTTAAAAAGTATACGCTAGACTAAGTTTAAATGATAGGGGAGTAGTAGCTCTCCAACCATAATGTGTATATCCCCAAGCTCCTGGGAAATACCCTACATAGTTATATCTATCAGTGATATTGTTTACTATAAGATTAAAGGCATAATTGTCTTTCTTATAAGATACACCACCGTCAAGAGTGAAGTAATCATCAGGTAAATATGTTTTGGCTTGGACAGGAGCTTGTGAGCGATCTTTTTGATATTGATACCCAAGAGAAAAACCTAAACCTTCAAAGGTTCCTGATGGCACTCTATAGGTTAACCAAGCATTAGTACTGTGTTTTGCAGTTCCTGGAAGTAGTTGTCCTTTCTTATTAGGGTTATTGTCTTCAGTTATTTTAGCATCTGTATAAGCATAGTTCATAGTCAATGTTAATCCTTCTGTGATTTGACCATTCATATCAAACTCTATTCCTTTAGACGTAGCTTTACCACTCTGTACCATAATTTGATTATTAGCACTTGCATCTAATGGTGTTAATATATTAGTTTTATCTACTTGATAGAAGGCCAACGAGGTAAATAGTTTCTTTTCAAACCAAGTTTTCTTAAGTCCAAATTCCTTGTTAGTTCCCTTAGAAGGATCTGCTGTTTTGTTGTTCTCTAACTTACCAGCTTGTTCTTGAAAGCTTTGATCATAAAGTGCATAAGCTGTAAATGCAGGTGTAATAGAATAACTTACACTGAACCTTGGTGTATATGCTTGATTTTTTACAGCATCTCCTTTAGAAGCACTTGTTGTTTTGTCTGTTGAGGTGTAACGTATTCCTAATCCTAGTCTAAGTTTTTCATCAAGTAATAATATCTCATCTTGGATGTATAATGAGATATAACTGTACTCTTGTATATTACCAGCGGCTCTTTCTCTTAAGGAATGAATGCGATCATAAGTAGGGATGTCTTTTTTTGTTAGTTTTCCATACATTGGATTATAGATATTGAATTCAGGTCCAACTTGAATGATATTACCCTTATCATCTGCAATTTCAGACCAATCAGCCATATGTTCTTTTTGCCCCATATCTAAACCGAAAAGGACATTGTTTTTAATCTTGTCAGTGATATTAAATTTACCATTCATATACACTTGACCTACTTTAGCAGTGTTTAACGCATCATTTATTGATAATCCACGTGTGACATTACCTAAATCATCTATAGAATTATAAATAGGATACATATTCTCTCCTTCCATAGTTGCTTTTACATACCCTAGTTTAGCAGTAAGATTCCAATCATCATTTAGACGGTGATTAAGATTAATGAATACATTATGCTCTTTAATTGTAGTAGGGTCTATGATAGGATCGCTAAAAGTAAATTTACGCGGTAGGTCTTTAAAACCATTCTTAGAATAGGCATATTTCGCAAAACCACCTTCGAATTCATTAGAGTTAAATATGTATTCAAAAGTTACGTTGGTATCTTCGCTAATATTGTATTTTAGAGAAGGAGCAAATGATAGATAGCTGTTTTTATTGTATAGTTGATATGAACTTGTTTTGGTAGCCATACCATTTAGACGGAATAATAGTTTTTCATTTTTTGTCAGTTTAGTATCCACATCTACTTCTGCACGATATAGATTATAACTACCTAGTGTAGTTTTGACAGTGGTCTTATTAGTACCCATCGGTTTTTTGGTAACAATATTATAGAATCCACCAGGCTGAGTGTTTCCCATCATAAAACCTGCTGGTCCTTTAACGAATTCTACTCGTTCTATAAAAGTATTATCTTCTCTTAGAGGGCCGAAAGTACCAGATATATCCATCCCATTACGCAAGTTAGTAGCAGTATATCCTCGAGCGTAAATACCTGCACCAGCTTGTTCTTGATGTAATACAGAACGAACACCACTCACATTCTGTGCTATCGCATCACTCATCGTGATACTAATCTGATCATCCATTAACCCTTTATCGATGACTTGGATATTTTGGGGTACGTCAAGTAAATTAGTAGCTGTACGCAATGAAGAAGATGAACGAATATTCTTATTTGTATTAATGACCACAGCATTTAGTGTTTCGCTATTGTCATCATAAAGCATAAAGTCTTTTGAAAGTGTTTGATTAGGAATTATCGTAATACTATCTTTTTCGATTGTATTTTTATATTGCACTGTTATAAGGTACTTCCCAGATTTGATGTTTTCGAATAGATATTGCCCATTGTTATCAGCTATGGCTGTAAATACATTATTGTTTAAGATAATACTAGTCCCAGCTAATTTCTCTTGTGTATGACTGACAATAGTCCCTTTAAGGTTTCCATTCTCTTGTGCAAAGCTATTTAAAGAAGCTAGTAGCAGACCTGTAAATAAATATTTATGACTTGTTTTAATTAAAAATAGTGGTTTCATTAAATAGTTAATTTAGATTGAATAAATTTGAATTCGCAAACAAAAGTATGTTCTCTCGTATGGACTAGCTTAGCCAAAAGGGAATAAAAAATAGCATTTTAGTAATCTAAGTAGTAGTTTATGAAAAACGGAGAAGAGATAGTAGAGTTCTTTGTGATAGAGAATATGGTGACTAATGCAATGTCGCAGTCTAAGAAAGAGCTTGTCAATGATTTAGGAATGTTTACTACTTATTATATATTTGATAGTGTGGATATTATTATACGACAATACTATCTAAAGTATAATCAAGATTATAAGTTGCAGTATGTTTTTGAAGAGACTGATTATATAGAGTTAAGTTTCTTTTTTGGGAAGCATATTGTACGAGATGTTCTAAATGGAAAAACAAATCGATACCTTCCATTTCATTGTTATTTAGGATATCTTCAATGTGGTAGTACAGCAGATGTGTTCTTTGAGAAAGATGCTGTATATGAACATTTAGATATTTATTTGCCTCTAGATTTTTTTAATGAATGGAGCCAGTATGATGAGACTATTGCTGAGTTTACTAATGCTATTAAGAATAATCAGTCTTACAGTTTAGTGAAAGGAGTAAAATTGACTCAAGAGTTACTCATCTTATCTAATGCAATCAAGACTTGTAACTATAAAGGGATTGCAAAAGAAATCTTTGTGAAAAGTAAGGTTTTAGAAATTATCTCTATTTTATTAAATGAGAGAGAAGTGAGAGTAGAGGAGTGTACTAAGTTACAACTAGGTATAAAATTGACAGTGGAAGATGAGGTAATCTTATTAAATGTACGTGATTTTATAGATCTAAATTATAAAGAGTTTTATACTACAGAAGAGTTGTCAAAAATGTTTTTTATCAATGAGTATAAACTAAAAAAAGGTTTTAAGTACTTATATAACCTAGGTTTGTTTGAATATGCACAACAGAGAAGAATGAATGTTGCTATTCAGAAGTTGGAAGCTGCTAAGCACACTATAACAGAGATAGCTTTTGATTTAGGATATTCTTCTTCTGTTGCTTTTTCTAAAGCGTTTAAAAAGCACTATGGGTATCCTCCTAAGAAATTCTGTTTAACAGATATATAAAAAGAAGAACGAGCTATTTAATTTTAAATAGCTCGTTCTTTATATATTATATTCAACGGTTATTAAGCCATTGTAGTGAAAACGTTTTGTACGTCGTCATCTTCTTCGATCTTGTCTAACAATTTCTCAACATCAGCCATTTCAGTTTCTGTTAATTCCTTTGTTACTTGAGGAATTCTATCAAATCCAGAAGATAAAATCTCGATACCTCTACCTTCTAACTCTTTTTGGATAGATCCAAAGCTTTCAAAAGGAGCGTAAATCATTACACCATCTTCATCTTCAAAGATCTCATCAATACCAAAATCAATTAATTCTAATTCGAACTCTTCTAGATCTCTACCTTCTTCAGCAGGGATTCTGAAGTTACACGTATGGTCGAACATAAACTCAACAGATCCTTGTGTACCCATTGTTCCGTTACATTTGTTAAAGTAACTTCTAATGTTGGCTACCGTTCTATTATTGTTATCAGTTGCTGTTTCGATTAAGAAAGCAATTCCGTGTGGTCCGTATCCTTCGAAGATAACTTCTTTATAGTTCTCAGTATCTTTATCCGTAGCGCGTTTAATAGCACGTTCTACGTTTTCTTTAGGCATATTCGCTGCCTTAGCATTTTGTATTACTGCACGAAGGCGTGAATTAGCCTCAGGATTAGGTCCGCCTTCTTTAACAGCCATTACGATATCCTTACCAATTCTTGTAAACGTTTTAGCCATAGCAGACCAACGTTTTAGCTTACGTCCTTTTCTAAATTCAAACGCTCTTCCCATAATAATTATTTACTTAATTTTTAGTACTGCAAAAATAACTCATTATTCAAATATATCACAAAAAAAAAGGAAGCTTATTTGAAACTTCCTTTTCTTTCTTCTTATTTTTTGTAGAATGGTGTTTTAACCACTTTTGCTTCAATGTCGTTTTTACGAATACGGATGAAGATTTGGCTTCCTTCAGCTGCAAGAGCTACAGGTACGTACCCCATACCGATTCCTTTTCCTAATGATGGAGATTGCGTACCAGAAGTTACTTTTCCGATTACGTTACCTTCTGCATCAACGATTTCGTAGTCGTGTCTTGGAATACCTTTACCGATTAATTCAAAACCTACTAATCTATTTTTGATACCAGCTTCTTTCTCTGCTTTTAAGTTATCAGAGTTGATAAAGTCTTTTGTAAATTTAGTTACCCATCCTAAACCAGCTTCTAATGGAGAAATTTCATCGTTTAGTTCGTTACCATATAGACAGTATCCCATCTCAAGACGTAAAGTATCACGTGCAGCTAATCCGATAGGTTTGATACCCCAGTTAGCTCCAGCTTCAAATACTTTGTTCCAAACAGTTTCTACATCTTCGTTTTTAACGTAAACTTCAAAACCTCCTGATCCAGTGTATCCAGTAGCAGAGATAACTACGTCATTTACACCTGCGAAAGTGTCAATCACGAAGTTGTAGAATTTAATATCTGCTAAGTTTACAGCAGTAAGGCTTTGCATAGCTTCAATAGCTTTAGGCCCTTGAATAGCTAAGATAGAGTACCCATCAGATAAGTTTTCTAATGTAGCATTCATATCGTTATGAGAACTTACCCAGTTCCAATCTTTCTCAATATTTGATGCGTTTACAACCATCAAATATTCGTTTTCATTTACTCTATACGTAATAATATCATCTATAACTCCTCCAGTTGTATTTGGGAAGTAGCAGTATTGTGCTTTTCCATCTACTAGAACAGATGCATCATTAGAAGTAACTTTTTGGATTAATGCTAAAGCATTAGGTCCTGATATTTTGAAGATTCCCATGTGAGATACATCAAATACACCAACTCCATTTCTTACTGTCTCGTGTTCTGCATTTACTCCTTCATATTGTACTGGCATATTAAAACCTGCGAAAGGAACCATCTTAGCCCCTAAAGCTTCGTGTATATGGTTTAAAGTTACTTGTTTCATCGTGTTGTTATTGATTTAATAATAATTGGTGCTAAAGTAAGTTTTTTTTACTTCAAATAAAAGTCATTTGGAGTTGATATTGTTAAAG